>MWDT01000203.1 GCA_002070825.1 Verrucomicrobia bacterium ADurb.Bin122 | reverse complement strand
CCAGTCCATGCCGGGCTTCTTGCCGGCGTATTCGCCGGTCGCAGGTTGAAATGCGGCGAGCGGGATACGCAGCCAGATGGCTTGTTTCGGAACGATCGCCTCGATGCGGAGGCGGGCTGTGGCCAGGGTGCCATCGGCGTCGCAGAGCCCGACGGTGACTTCCTGGACTTCATTGGCGGCGCCGATGCCGAGAGCTATTTCGACGTAGGCCATGCCTGCGAGGTTCATGGGCGTGTCGAGGTTGCCACAGAAGCCGCCGTTGCCCTGTGCGCCTTTGCTGGAGGCAATGGAGACGCCTTCGGCGGTGCGGCTCATGGCGTCCATCCACGATTCGTAGCCGTAGGCCGGCGTGGTTTCGCCGCGGAGGTCGGCGATCAATTCGGTGGGGCTGGCCTTCTCTGCGGGAGCCGCCGGGAGGGAGGCGAGGGCGGCAGTGGGCAAGGCAAGGAGTGTGGCAACAATCAGGGCGAGGGCGGGGTGTTTCATGTGGGGATGGGGCCGATGCGACTTGAGCGGTGGATGGCAGCGGTTGTCGGAGGGCCTTGCAATGTCTCAGCAGAGACGGGCGCGATTGCCGGGGTGGAGGGTGGCGCACTTAGGGCAAATTCCTGGCGCGGGAAGGTGGTTTTCCGGATTGCGGGGGCTTGGCGGCGGGGGTACTTTACGCGCATGGAAATCACTTCGACCCAAAGCACGCAGCAGAATGTGGACCGCGAGGTCGTGCAGGCTTCGCTCGTGAAGAAGGCCTTGGTGGCCGAGATGAGTCAGAAGGTTCAGA
This sequence comes from Verrucomicrobia bacterium ADurb.Bin122, assembly GCA_002070825.1. Taxonomy (GTDB): domain Bacteria; phylum Verrucomicrobiota; class Verrucomicrobiia; order Opitutales; family Opitutaceae; genus MWDT01. The sequence continues at coordinate 4,090 of MWDT01000203.1, read as the reverse complement.
TCCTGCAATCGACGCAGTTGCCTCCAGAGGTCGAGCAGGATACCTCGGTTGTTGGCAGGTATATTAACGTCAAGGCCTAGCGAAACCTGACATAGAGTCAGGAGTGCTTTGAGCCGGACCGAGCCGCAGACCACATGGCCTGCGGCTCCCCGTTTTTATCGGGGCGGCATTTCGCCATTTTCGGTCGGCTTGGGGCGCGCCGGGCTCGAAAAAAGGTGGGTCGTGGTCGTCTCGCGAGTGGTGTTGCCGAGTGACTTGCCCTGGGCGATTTCCTGGGCGATGGCGGCGCGCATGCGCTGGTCGAGTTCGGTTTTGTCGGTACCGGAAAGGGTGATGCCGAGCTCGGGGCAGAATTGATGGTAGCTGTTCTCGCAGACCCACTGGAAGCAGCGGATGGCGGTGACGATCTGGTCGGGCGTGCGCACGTAGGGCGCGCTGAGCATCCGCTCGACGGTTGCCTGGAAATTTGTCGGATGTAGCGGCTTGGGCAGGCCTTCGTTGGCTCCGATCTTGAGCAGGCGGCTGAGCAGCAGGGAGTCCATCGCGCTGCTGACGACGATGATCGGCATCGCGTCGCGACTGATCGTGCGCCGGGTGTTTTCGATGAAATTGAGGGTGTCGCCTTCCGGGAAGAGGAAGTCGGTGATGAGGAGATCGTAAGGCTGGCTAAGTAAGGCGATTTCGGCCTGCGCGAGGGTGGAGGTGATGGTGAGCTCGCACAGGTTCGCGAGGAGTCTGCGCATGAGCAGCTGGGAGGTCGTGCTATCTTCCGCGTAGAGGACTCGTTTCATCACCTACCTGCATGCATCGGCACGGGTGAGCCGAGCTATAGCGCCAAACCGAGGGAACACTGAGATCGGTTTGGCGTAGCGGCTTATTGCCTGACGTTTGCGGATTGTGCCGGCTGCGGGGCGGCGCCGGCGCGCAGGAGGATGGTGCGTGCCTCCTTCTCGCCGGCGAGGCGCAGGGTGAGTTGCACGGGGATTTCGGCGGCAGCGACTCCGACGCGGGAGGTGACGGCGTCGGGCGACGCGGTCTGGCCTGGCACGAGTGCGAGACGGTCGGGCTTGAGGGCAAAATCTCCCAGCGGGGACTGGAAATCGAGGATTTCGATTGTGATTGGCTGGGCGTCGAGGTGGCCATGGTCGAGGAGTTGCAACTGGACACGGAGGCCCGGGCCGCTGGCACCCATCATGCGAGGTTGGGCGGGGACGCTTTCGCCGCCGCCCATCTCACCGCCGCCGGGAGGTGGGCCCCCCATGCCGCCGCCGCCCATGCCTCCGGGCGGGGGGCCTCCGGCTCCGCCCATCATACCGCCACCTCCTCCGCCTGGCCGATGTTTCGGCGCACCGTCGCCGTGGGGACCTCCGGGGGCGCCGTGGCCGAAGCCGCGTGTGACGATCAGGCGCGCGAGGACGCGTCCGCCGAAGAAGGGTTGTTCTCCTTGTAGTAACGTGGGGCGCGGGGCGGTGCTCTCGGGGCGATCCTCACTCATCGGCGGGCCGTGGCGTGGCGGGCCGCCGCAGCCGGTGAGGCTCACGAGTCCGGTGAGCCCGGCGGCGAGGAGGGTGGTGGTGAGGAGGGGGAGTATGGTTCTCATGCGAATCTTCGCATGAAGACGCTGCGTACTCCGGCCGGTTACACGTGGTGGCTCGCTTCAGCGACGATCGGAGCGCCAGAAAAGCCAGCCGGCGAGGGCGAGTCCGATGAGATTGGGTACGTAGCTCAGCAGCTCGGGGTGGAGGTCTGGGCGGCGATCCAACCAACTGACGGAGGTGGATAGGAAATAGTAGCTGAGGGCGATGGCGACGGCGACGCCGAGATTGGCGGAGGTCTCCCGCCGCGAGACCTTGATACCGAGCGGCACACCGATGAGTGCGAAGGTGAGCACGACGAGCGTGTTGTTGTAGCGGTCGCTGATGGCGAGGCCCGCCTTCGTGTGCTGGCGCTCGCGCTCGGCGCGGGCGTCGGGCGTCTCGCCTTCGACGGGGCGGGCGAGTTTATCGCGGACTTGTTCGAGCGCGGAGATCGCCATGTAGTCGTACTTGGTGCGGGCGACGGTGCGCGGCATGAGCCGGTCGAGCGACAGCCGGAGGGCATCGGTGGCGCCAAAGGTGCCGACGATGGGCGGCGAGGTGAAGCGCTCCGGCGCCTTCTCGGAGCGGATGTCGGCCTGGGCTTCGCCGAGCTGGAGGATGAGCGAGTTGGTCGCGGCCTCGTAGTCGAGGCTGCCGTTGGCGGCGTGGATTTGTTTTACGACGCGCTGCTGGTCGTCGAGCTGCCAGAACCAGAAGTCGTGCAACTCGGTCCCCTGGCGCTCGCCGATGTACAGGACGAATCCGGGGAAATCGCGGATGAAGGTGCGCGGTACGATGAAGTTGAGCGGGTTGGCGCGGACGGCCTCGATGAGCTCCTGCTTGTAGCGGTTTCGGGTCGCCGGCATCGCCACGAGGTTGATGTAGAGCGCGAGCGCGCCGCCGAGCAGCGCGAGGATGATCAAGGGCCGCGCAACGCGTGCCAGGCTGATGCCGGCCGCGCGCATCGCGGTGATCTCACTATCCGCGGACATGCGCCCGAGGGTGAGCAGCACGCCGGCGAGCATGCCCATCGGCAGCGCGAAGCAGACGACGAACGGTACGAGCAACGCGAGCAGGCGCACGAGCGTGAGTGCGTCGATCTGGCCGGAGATTGCGTACCCGAGCAGGTCGCGCATGGCGTTGCCCAGGATGAGCACAAAGGCCAGCAGGCCCACTGCGCCGAGGCAGGTGAAGAGCGCGCTTTTGAAGATGTACCGGTCGAGAAGATTCACAGGGCGTGGCAGGTGTCGCAGACCGGACGCATCCTGACAAGGCCGTCCATCGGCCGGGCTATAAAATCAGTTACCGGCTTCCCCGGGAGTTCCAGTTCATGCCGCCGGAGCGCAGGTAGGTCTCGTTGGTTTCTTTGCGGATGTAGTCGGCCTCGGCCTTGTCGCCTGCGCGCTCGGCGTCGTTGGCCGCGGACTGAAAGTCGGAGATGTTTTGGAGCCGGACGTCCTCCTCGTAAATCTGCATGGCGCGTGCGGCGGACGAGGTGCCGATGAGGGGAAGCGTGAAGCGATTGAGCAGCCCGCGGTCGAGTCCGCTGAGGTAGCGTTTCATGGCGACGGCGGCGAGGCCCTGCTTGGTGTAGACGTCGCGCTCGCGGAAGACCGGCGGGCGCTCGCCGATGATCACGTATTTGGGCAGGCGGATGATTTTGTTTTTCGGCCTGTCCGTGGCGGTGTCTTCGGGGTCGTCGATCTCGACGCCATTGGGGTCTTCGTTGGTCTCGTCGTATTCGGGCTCCGGTGGCGGCGGCGGAGGAGGGGCGTATTTGGGCAGCTTGGCGGTGATGGCCGAGGCCATCGTCTGCGAAACGCGGTGCGTGGGCCCGGACACTTCGACCGTGGGCGCGACTGCGGGCTCGCTCTTGACGGGCGCGGCCGGCTGGGCAGGAACCGAGGCGTCGGCCGACTCCGTGATGACCGGCTCTGCGACGAGGGGCAGGACGGCGAAAAGGGCTGGCAGGAGGCGTTTCATCCGGGCTTAGACGGGTTGGCGCGGAGGATGTTCAATCGAGTTTTCGCGCGGGGTTTAGCCGCGGATCTGGCCGGTCCCGGTGACGAGCCACTTGTAGCTGCAAAGTTCGCGCAGGCCCATCGGGCCGCGGGCGTGGAGACGGTCGGTCGAGATGCCGATCTCGGCTCCGAGGCCAAACTCGAAGCCGTCGTTGAAGCGCGTGCTGGCGTTCCAGAACACCGCGGAGCTGTCGCAGCCGGCTTGGAAACGGCGCGCGGCCTCCGGGTCGGTCGAGACGATCGATTCGCTGTGGCCGGAGCTGTCGCGGTTGATCGTGGCGATGGCGGTTTCGAGGGAATCGACGACGCGTACGGCCATGATGTAGTCCAGGAACTCGGCCTTGTAGTCGGCCTCGGTGGCGGCGACGTACGGCAGCCCGTGTTTCTGGAGGATGGCGGCGCTGGCGGGATCGCAGCGCAGTTGCACGTTTTTGGCGGCGATCAGGGCCTTGGCGGCGATGGGCAGAAACGCCTCCGCGACCTCGCGGTGGA
>MWDT01000202.1 GCA_002070825.1 Verrucomicrobia bacterium ADurb.Bin122 | reverse complement strand
CCGGCGCGTTGCCAGGCTGAAAATCCGCCGGCGTTGGTGGTCGTGTAGCCTTCCTCGGCGAGCATTTTGGCGGCCTGCCCGGAGCGGAATCCGGAGCGGCAGTAGAGGACGAGTTCCTTGCTGGAGTTCGATTCGAGGAAAGGTTTCCAGACTCGCCGATCTCCACGGAGGTCGCTGAGCGGCAGGTTGACGGCGGGCCGGGCCATGCCGGTGGTGGCGCACTCGCCGGGCTCGCGCACATCGATCAGGACGGCGGTGCCGGCCTCCACGCGGCGGGCGGCGGCTTCGAGGAGTTGCTGGCGGTCTTCGCCGCTGCGTGTGCAGGCGGCGAGGCCGAGCGCGAGTGCGAGCGCGGCGAGGCGGAGCAGCGGTTTCATTTCCGGTGGCCTTTCGTCGCCGCGGTGTACCAGGGGCACTCGCGGCCGAGGCGCACGGGCATGCCGCGCTGCGGCGCGTAAGGATGCGTGCAGATCACGAAGTCGCTCCACGGGTCCATCGGCATGGGCTTGCAGGCGGCGCAGCCAGTGCCGCAGGGCAGGCTGTAGCCGGCCGGTGGCTCGGGTAGGAAGTGTGGTGCGTTGTCCTCGGTCACAGGAAGAGCAGCTGGAGATTGGCGTAACTCGGAGTGCGCGCGGCGGCAAGGTCGCGGATGTAGTCGAGCGCCTCGGCGTACTCGCGTTCGCGTTTCGGCGTGGCGCGGCGGTCGGGCGGCACGAGCGCGGGGCGCAGGTTGGTGACGAGCAGTGTGGATTCGCGGAAGGGCGCGAGGCGTTTGAGCCCGGTCATCAGCTCGGCGCGCGCGAAAAGCGGCGTCGGCGAGACGAGCGTGCTCGCCGCGTCCCAGTGGAAGAATCCGTGGGCGTTTTTCCCGGTGAAAAACTGGGCGACGAGTTTGGCGGCGGCGTCGGTGAAGGCGGCATCGTAGCGCGCGGCGTACTCGGGGTGCTCGCGCATCTGCGTCTCGAGTTCGCCGAGGCTGAAGGCGATCGCCGAGCGGATCTGCTCGGCCAGATAGAGATCGTGCCCGGTCAGGTGGGCAAAGAGGGCGTTGACGAAGTGGAGGCGACGCAGCTCGTCGCGGTCGGGCGCGGCAGGCATGGCGCGGCTCAGCCTTGGTGCATGTCGCGGATCTCCGTGACGAACTCGGTGACGTCGCGGAATTCTTTGTAAACGCTGGCGAAGCGCACGTAGGCGACCTGGTCGATCTTGCGCAGGCGTTGCATGACGGCATCGCCGATGGCGTTCGAGGGAATCTCGGCGTCGTAGCTGGCCTCCATGGCGTCGAGCACGTCGTCGACCAGCATGGTGAGCTGTTCGAGATCGACGGGGCGCTTGTGGCAGGCGGCGCGCACGGCGTGCATGAGCTTCTCGCGGTCGAAGTCTTCGCGGCGGCCGTCGCGTTTGATGACCATCATGCCGTCGCGCACGAGGCTCTCGATGGTGGTGTAGCGGTAGCCGCACTCGGCGCACTCGCGGCGGCGGCGGATGGTGTTGCCCTCCTTGCTGACGCGGGAGTCGACGACCTTATCTTCGATGGACGTGCACTTGGGACAACGCATGCGGGCGGCGCTCAGTTGAGCGCGAGGAAATTCTTGAGCATCTGCATCCCGTTTTCCGTGGCGATGGACTCGGGGTGGAACTGCACGCCCCAGATCGGAAGCGTCTTGTGGCGCAGGCCCATGATCTCGCCCTCCGCGGTCTCGGCGGTGATCTCCAGGCAGTCGGGAAACGTGGCGCGCTCGACGAGCAGCGAGTGGTAGCGCGTGGCGAGGAAGCCCTGCGGCATGCCGCGAAAGATGTCTGTGTTTTTATGGATGATCGGCGAGGTCTTGCCGTGCATCAGGCGGTCGGCGCGCACGACGCGGCCGCCGAAAAAGTGTCCGATGGACTGGTGCCCGAGGCACACGCCGAAGATCGGCTTCTTGCCCGCGAAGGTCGCGATCATCTCCAGCGACACGCCCGCCTCGGCCGGCGAGCACGGGCCGGGCGAGATCAGGATGCGGTCGGGGTTGAGCGCGAGGGCTTCGGCCGGCGTGATCTCGTTGTTACGAAAGATCCGCTGCTCCACGCCCAGTTGACCGAAGTACTGGACGAGGTTGTAGGTGAAGGAGTCGTAGTTATCGATGACGAGAAGCACAGCGGGTCTTTGTACCGATGGATTGACAGAGGGGTCAAGCGTCCGGGTAGGGTGGGGCCTTCCTGATGGCCGCACACTTCGATCTCCTGAAAACCGACACTGTCACGGCCGCCCGGCGCGGACGCCTCCGCACGCGCCACGGCGTGGTCGAGACGCCCATCTTCATGCCCGTGGGCACGCAGGGCACCGTGAAGGCCATCACCCCGGTGCACCTCAAGGAGATCGGCGCCCAGATCATTCTGGGCAACACGTACCATCTCAACATCCGCCCCGGCAGCGAGCTGGTGCGCGAGCTGGGCGGGTTGCACCGCTTCATGGGCTGGGATGGCCCGATCCTCACCGACAGCGGCGGCTTCCAGGTTTTCAGCCTGGCCAAGCTGCGCGACATCCGGGAGGACGGCATCGCCTTCCAATCGCACCTCGATGGCGCGAAGCTCTTCCTCGGCCCGCGCGAGGTCATGGGCATCCAGCAGAATCTCGGCAGCGACATCGCGATGGTGATCGACGAGTGCCCGCCGTGGCCTTGCGAACGCGACGCCTGCGCGCAGGCCGTGGCCCGCAGCTACCGTTGGGCGAAACAGTGCCGTGAGATCGCCACCGAGAGCGGTTTCCTCGCCGCCGGCCACCACGTCTTTGCGATCGCGCAGGGCTCCACCTTCGACGACCTGCGCCGCGAGGCCGCCGAGTCGCTCGCCGCGCTCGATTTCCCCGGCTACGCCGTCGGCGGCGTGAGCGTGGGCGAGCCGGAGCCGGAGATGTTGAAACAAGTCGGGGCGACGACGCCCTGGCTGCCGGCCGACAAGCCCCGCTACACGATGGGCCTCGGCACGCCGCCCCAGATTTTGAAGATGATCGCGCTGGGCGTGGACATGTTCGACTGCGTGATGCCCACGCGCGTGGCGCGCAACGGCCTGGCCTTCACGCCCGACGGCCCGATGAACCTGCGCAACGAGCGCCACCGCACCGACCCGCGCCCCATCGTCGAAGGGTTGGACAACTACACCTGCCGCACCTTCTCGCGCGCGTACCTGCGCCACCTGGTGATGGCCGACGAGATGCTCGCGGGCACGCTCATCACGATCCACAACCTGCATTTCTACCTCGATCTCGTCGCGCAGGCGCGCGCCCACATCGAGGCCGGCGACTACGGCCCGTGGCACCGCGCCTGGGTCGAGCGCTACGAGGCTGGCGTGGCCGCGCGTACCGCCGGCGCGCAATAACCCGGTTTCCCATGATCTCTCTGAAAGCCTCTCTCCTGTCCCTGTTTGCCGCCGGTGCGCTGGCACTCGCGGCCTGTTCCTCGACCTCCACCATGGATTCTGCCGCCCAATTCGTCCCCGCCTCGGATTCCCGCCTTCGCTACGAAGGCCGCTTCGACGCCGCCGATCCGGCCGCGCCGGTCGTCGTCTGGCAGGGCAGCCGCATCGCGCTCGACTTCGAGGGCACGCAGCTCGCGCTGCGCTTCGGCCCGTGCGTCGGCCAGTGTTTCTTCAATCTCCAGGTGGACGGCGGCGAGCCGGTCCTCGTGTCGCTGCGCGAGGGCGGCGCCACGCGCTTCGTCTATCCGCAGCCGCTCGCCGCGGGCCGCCACCACATGCAGCTCTTCAAACGCAGCGAGGCCGACGCCGGCCACGCGACCTTCTCCGGCGTGGAGCTCGCCCCCGGCGCCAAGGCCTGGGCGCCCGCCGTGCCCGCGTACAAGCTCGCCATGCAGTTCTTCGGCGACTCGATCACCGTCGGCGCCTGCAACGAGGACGGCGTCACCGACCAGTGGGAAAGCCGCGACACGCACAACAACGCGCGCAGCTACGGCGCGTTTACCGCCGAGGCGTTTTCCGCCGATTACCGCAACATCGCCGTCAGCGGCATGGGCATCGTGATGGGCTACGTCGAGGTGAAGGCCGGCCAGGTCTGGAACCGCGTTTACCCGAAGGCCACCGCGCCGCTCGCCGACCTCTCCACGTGGACGCCCGACGTGGTGTTCGTGAACTACGGCGAAAACGACGACTCGTTTTCCAAGAACCAGGGCAAGCCGTTCCCGGAGGGCTTTACCGACGGCTACGTGGCGCTGATCGCCGAGATGCGCCGCGCCTACCCGCACGCGCAGATCGTGCTGCTGCGCGGCGGCATGTTTGGCGGCGCCCGCAGCGAGCCGCTCCGCAAAGCCTGGACCGAGGCCGTGGCCCGCATCGAGGCCGGCGACGCCAAGGTGCACCATTTCGTCTTCCAACACTGGACCGAGACGCACCCGCGCGTGGTCGACGACCGCGCGATGGCCGACGAGCTGATCGCCTGGCTGCGCACGCAGGATTTCATGCAGGCCCACCTGTAAGCCCCGCCTGCGGTTTACCTGGGTCTGGCCGTTTGGGCCGCCGCTTGGCAAGCGGCGCTCCGCCCCTCGACAAAGTAGCGGGAGCATCCTGCTCCCGTGATTGGCGCGAAAGACGGGAGCAAGATGCTCCCGCCACTTTGACTCGGCCCCCTGATGCGGGGATGCCTGCGCGGACCGGGACGCGCGGTCTATTTGGGGCTGATCTATTCTCGCGCCCGCTTCGCTTGAGGCGCTGAGGCGCAGAGCCTCAAGCCCCCGATCTTCTCCGCGCCTCTGCGCCTCCGCGCGAGACCGAGGCTCGTTTTCCCAAGCGCCAGCGGCACTAGTCCGCAAGAGCTCGGACGGAGGCCAGAAACCCATCGAAAATCTTGTCTCGAATCTCTGCTGGAAAGCCGGCCGGAAGATCGCG
>MWDT01000201.1 GCA_002070825.1 Verrucomicrobia bacterium ADurb.Bin122 | reverse complement strand
CCTCCCGCACGCAAAAGCGACTCGATCCGCCAACCCGTCGCAAACGCCGCCGAGGGCGCCAGAAAACCCGCCTGCGCCCCGAGCCCGTGCTCCGCCGCCCACTCCGCCACCTGCGCCTGATCGAAAAGCAGCCGCCCGCGATCCGGCACATGAGGCATCCCTTCGAGGCGGATCCAGTCTTCCACGACTCGTTCCGACACTCCGAAGGACTCGGCGACTTGGATGAGGTTGAGGTACATGTTGAAGATGACGAACCCGGCTACCGGGCGTTCGTGGCGCTGCTGGGTCTAAAGGGGAAGAGGCCCATCATCGTCCGTCTCCTGTCAGCACGATTACAGTCAACGCCCCGAGCCCGACGACAAGGTAAAATATGTACGCCTGGAGGTGGCCGTGTTGCAGCCGGCGCGTCCAACGCGAGGCCCAAAGCGTCGCGCGGCTCGCGGGGACCACCGCATGCTCCAACACGGCATCCGGTGTGTGCTCCGACCAGGACGCCCTCGCGGGAAACGCCTCCTCCGGTCGCGACTCGTGCCGCACCGGGCGCAAAATCCACGCGAACCACTCGGTGACGATACCGGCAAACGAGCCCGCCGTGTACTGCATGCGTGCCGTCGGCACCGCGTACCCGCAATCCCAGGTCGGGCCTCGCCGGACGGCGGCCTGCCGCACACGTCGCCACAGCACATAGACCGCGACGGATAAAAGCACCGCCAGCACGAGGTGCGCCCGGCCCAAGGTGCCCAACGCAGGTGGCATCGCCACAAGCGGCAGCCACTCCGGGCGCCACGCCAGCAGTGCATTTTGAAGCGCCGGCCAGCACGCCACGGGGGCAAGACCGATCACCCCACACCCCGACGCCAGCGCCAGCATCGCGCCGCGCATCGCAGGCCCGCTCTCGTGTGCCTTTTCCGACTCCGCCGAACGCGGCGCGCCGAGAAAAACCACGCCGCACACCTTCACAAAACACGCCAGCGCCAGCGCCCCCGTCAAACCGAGCAGAATCGCCGCCGGCACCGCCGCCAAGGCCACCGAGCCATGCAGCATCGCGGCGTTAAAGAGCCCGAGGTACACGAGCCACTCGCTCACGAAACCATTGAGCGGCGGCAGCCCGGAGATCGCGGCCGCTCCCAGCGCAAACAGCCCGGCCGTCCACGGCATCGCGCGCCACAGCCCGCCCAGCCGGCTCATTTCGCGCGTACCGGTCGCATGCAGCACCGAGCCGGCCCCGAGAAACAGCAGCGACTTGAACAGCCCGTGGTTCCACACGTGCAGCAGCGCCCCGGCCAGCGCCAGCAGCCCCCACTCCGGCTGGCCAAACGACACCGACACCTGCGCGAAACCGACGCCGATCAGGATGATCCCCACGTTTTCCACGCTGTGGTAGGCCAGCAGGCGTTTCAAATCGTGCTGCCCGAGCGCAAACGCCACGCCCAACACCGCACTCGCCACGCCCACCAGCGCGACCGTCCAGCCCAGCGCCGACGGCATCGGCAGCCAGCCACTGAATCGCAGCAGCCCGTAAATACCCATCTTGATGGTGACGCCCGAGAGCAGCGCCGACACATGGCTCGGCGCGTTGGCGTGCGCCGACGGCAGCCACACATGCAGGGGAAACGCGCCCGATTTCAGACCGAAGCCGATCAGCGCCAGCCAGAGCAGCGGCGCCAGGTCCGTGCGGTCGGGCAACGGCCCGAGCTCCCAACTCCCGGTACTCGCCGCCAGCAGCGCAAAAAATGCGAACAGGCACACGGTCCCCACATGCGACGCCGCCAGATACAGCCAGCCCGCCGCCCGCACCTCCCCCCGGGCCCGGTCGAGCGTCACCAAAAAATAGGCACTCACGGCAAACAGCTCCCAGCCGAGCAGAAAATGCAGCCCGTTCGACGCCAGCAGCGTCGTCCCCAGACTCAGCATCAGCACGCTCCACCAGCGCCGACCGGCCGTCGCCGAGCGGGGGTGCGCCGCATCGTTCCAGTATTCGCGCCCGTACACGGCCCCCGCCGCGCCCACCACACACAGCAGGGCCAGGAAAAACGCGCCGAGACCATCCAGCCGCACACACACTGGCGCGCCGAAAATCTCCCACCCGCTACGCCATATCCACGCGTCGCCCACTGCCAGCACCAGAATCGCCGCGGCGAGCGCGGCCGCCAGCCCCGCCAGCGTTGCCACCAGCCACACTCGCGAAAAACGCCGCCCGGACAGCGCCACGGCGCAAAGCTGCACCAGTGCAGCGAGGACAAGCAGCAGTCCGATACTCATGGGGGTGCTCCCACCATGATAAAAAAACGAAGCCGCACGAGCTTCGTTTTCGTCAACGACTGCCGGCAGGACCGGAGCGGCACGCTCTCACAAGCATCTCCGGCTCCGGTCCGCGCAGGCCGGTCCTCACTCGTCGACCTTGATATCCTTGTTGCGATGGCGCGGGCTGCCGGCACGCAGCCAGCCGTACACGAAGCGGTCGATGTCGCCATCGAGCACGCCCTGCGTGTCGCTCGTCTCCACGCCCGTGCGCAGGTCCTTCACCATCTGGTAAGGTTGCAACACGTAGCTGCGGATCTGGCTGCCCCAGCCGATCTCGCCCTTTTCACCGTAGAAACGGTCCATCTCGGCGCGCTGCTCGTCCTGCTTCTTTTCATAGAGGCGGGCCTTCAGGATGCTCATGGCCGACGCCTTGTTCTTGAGCTGCGAACGCTCGTTTTGGCAGACGACGACCAGGCCCGACGGGATGTGCGTGATGCGCACCGCCGAGTCGGTCGTGTTGACGCCCTGACCGCCCTTGCCCGACGAGCGGTACACGTCGATGCGCAGCTCGCCCTCCGGGATGTCGATTTTGATCTCGTCGTTGATCTCGGCGACGACGTCGACCGCGCAAAACGAGGTGTGCCGGCGCTGGTTGGCGTCGAACGGGCTGATGCGCACGAGGCGGTGCACGCCGCGCTCGGCCTTGCAGTACCCGTAGGCGTTTTCGCCCTTGATGAGGAGCGTGGCCTTGCTGATGCCGGCCTGGTCGCCCGCCTGCACGTCCTGCACCTCGATGGTGTAGCCGCGGCGCTCGGCCCAGCGGTTGTACATGCGGAAAAGGATGTCGGCCCAGTCGTTCGACTCCGTGCCGCCGGCGCCGGCCTGGATCGAAAGGATGGCGTTGTTCTTGTCGAACTGGCCCGTGAGGAAGGAGGCGATCTCGATCGTGTCGAGCTCGGGGACCATCGCATTGACCTGCTGTTCGAGCTCGGCCGCGTACTGATCGTGCTCGGCGCCCTCGGACGCCTCGATCAGCTCCACCATCACCTCGATGTCGGCGATGCGTTTGCGGAAATCGACGACCGGCGCGATGGCGCGCTTGAGGCCATTGAGCTTGGCGATGTGCTGCTGGGCCTTGTCGGAGTTGTCCCAGAAGGTGGGCTCACCCATCTGGGCCTCCATCGCCTCTATCTCGCGCTGCTTTTGTTCGACGTCAAAGAAACCTCCATAGATGTCCGGCGCGCTTGGTGATGTGCTCGATGTGGGAGGAAGTCTCAGGTGCGATCATGATTAAACGGTATTAGCCGAAAACGTCTCCCACCTGCGCAAGACCGAATTCAGCCAAACCACAAAACGCGCCGGCCGCGCAGGCTTGTGCATCCCCCCGCCTTCGGTATGTAGCTCCTCGCAACCCCATGCGTTTACCACACCTGCTCCTCCTCGGCGCGCTCGCATGCGCCGCCGCCATCGCCCAGCCCGTCGATTTCACCCCGGCGCCCGCCCGTCCCGTCGTGCCCTTCGTGAAACTCGAGACCGGCTTCGCGCCGATGGCCGCCATCGACCGCTCCGACTGGCCCACCGCCCTCGTCGAGGGCAAATCCGTCCGCGCCGAAGATCGCAACACCTATGCCTTTCTCGCCGGCGACACCTTCGCCCCCGGCCACGTCGCAGTCACCCAGCTCGAAGTCACCAACTGGTCCACCCAGTACACCGACTGCGACAACGTCCCCTTCTCCTCGATCCCCACCCACTCCGTCGTCTCCGCGAAACTCACCTCCGACATCGATATCGAGGACGCCGCCATCCTGCTCCTCGTTTTCGACTCCGACCAGTCCACCGACAGCGTGCCGGCCTTTGGCGCGAGCCCGCGGCACGTCGGCAAGCTGCGCGCCGGCAAAGGCAAAAAGATCCAGCTCAAGTTCCCGCCCCTGGGCGGCTCCCGCCGCTGGGCCTGGAGCATCGTCGTATTTTCGGGCGGGCAACAAATCCGCAGCTCCGGCGACAACACGCACGCACTCCCCCGCTTTCTCGATATCACCGAGCGCTTCCGCCACGCCCAGAAACTCGCCGAGCGGCGCCGCGGCCCCGACTCCCCCGTCGGCCTCTTCCGCCGCATGCCCTTCGAGTTCTCCGACGAGTTGAAGCAACGCTACGCCGGACAATCGCTGATGGCGGCCGTCGACATCGACCGCGACGGCGAAGTCTCCCGAGTCCGGCTGCTCGGCGAACTATCCGACCCCGCGCTCCGGCAGGCCGTCGTGTCGAGCCTGCGCCTCTGGCTCTTCCTGCCGCCCCTCAAAAACGGCTCGGAAATCGGCACCACCGTCCACGTGCCGATCAAGTTCTAGCCCGGCAGCCAATCCCGGCCGGCAGCTCAACTTTCAGCGAGCCACACGCCGACGCGTCCGCTCACCCGTAGGCAGACTGAAGGCGACCGGGAGCAACGCCTCCGGCGTGTACCATTTCCGGGTGTTCCAAATGTAGATCCCCGCCGCCGGCGCGAGCTCGGCGATCCATTGCCGGCACGCGCCGCAAGGCACCAACTCCAGCCCCTCGCCCGTGCGCGGCGCATCGAGAAATGCCAGCACGACCGCCCGGATGTCGCGATCTCCCGCCGCCACGGCCGCCGAGAGCGCCGC
>MWDT01000200.1 GCA_002070825.1 Verrucomicrobia bacterium ADurb.Bin122 | reverse complement strand
CCGCATGATCGACCGCCTGCTGGAGCAGGGCTACGCGAGCACCGACATCGCCTCCGCGTTGATCCACATCCTCCAAGGCCAGGGCACCACCGCCGCCGCAAAAACCGACGGTTACACGGCCGACACACCGACGCCGAAATCCGCCACCAGGGCTCCGGCCCCCGCACGCGCGGCGCAACCGGCACCCGAGGCCGAAGCCGACGACTCTAGCGATGAGCCCGAGGCTCACGCCGCGCCCACTCCGAGCGCCCACCCGCGCAGCAAGCAAAAGTACGAGCGCCCCGCGCGCACCGGGCGCGAGCCGGGCAAGACGCCGGTCTTCTTCAACATCGGCCGCAAACAGCTCGTCACGCCAGCCGACCTCGTCGGCAAAATCGCAGGCGTCACCTGCCTGCCGGCGAGCATCGTCGGCGCGATCGACATCCACCAGCGCCACTCGATCGTGGACGTCTCCTCAGAGCACGTTGCCCTCGTCCTCAGCAAGCTCTCGGGCATCCGACTCAAGAACCAGAAGCTCGATCCCACGCTGGCGAAAACCGAGGAACAGGCGGCCGATTCGGACGAGTAACGGATACTGAAAAACAAAAGCGGCCGCACCTTTTCGGCGTGGCCGCTGAGAAAACGACGCCCGGCATGTCCGGGCGTTTTTATTGGAGCGTCTGGCTCAGGCCTTCTTCACTTCGGCGTAGGCCCAGTCGATCCACGGAAGCACCTTTTCGATGTCCGAGGTTTCGACGGTGGCGCCACACCAGAAGCGCAGACCGGCCGGAGCATCCTTGTAGGCGCCGCAGTCGAAGGCAGCCTTCTCGGTTTCGAGGAGCTTCACCATCTTCTTCACCTGGTCAGGGGTGAGATCGAGCGTGAAGCAGACCGAGGTGTTGGAGCGCTGCTCCTTTTTCTCGGCGAGGAAGCGGATCCACGGGCGCGTGGAGACGAACTGCTCGAAGACGGCCAGGTTGGCCTCGCTGCGTTTGATGAGGCCCGGCAGACCGCCGATCGACTTGGCCCAGGCGAGCGCGTCGAGGTAGTCCTCGTTGGCCAGCATCGAGGGCGTGTTGATCGTGGAGCCTTCGAAAATCTCCTCGAGCAGCTCGCCGCCCTTGGTCATGCGGAAAATCTTCGGGAGCGGCCAGGCGGGCTTGTAGGTCTTGAGACGCTCCACCGCGCGCGGGGAGAGGATGAGCATGCCGTGCGCGCCCTCGCCACCGAGCACCTTCTGCCAGGAGAAGGTCACGACATCGAGCTTGGGCCACGGAAGGTCCATCGCGAAGACGGCGCTCGTGGCGTCGCACAGCGTCAGGCCCTGGCGGTTGTCGGGAATCCAGTTTGCGTTGGGCACCTTCACGCCGCCGGTCGTGCCGTTCCAGGTGAAAACGCAGTCGCGGGTGCCATCGTACTGCGCCATGTCGGGCAGCTGGCCATAGGGAGCCTTGAACTCGCGGACATCGGTCAACTTGAGCTGTTTGCGGATGTCGGTCAGCCAGCCTTCGCCAAACGATTCCCAGTGGAAAACGTCCACGCCGCGCGCGCCGAGCATCGACCACATGGCCATCTCAAAGGCGCCCGTGTCGGAGGCGGGCACGATGCCCACGCGATAGTCGGCGGGCAGGCCGAGGAGGCTCTTGGTCTCCGTGATCGCCTTGGCGAGCCGGGACTTCCCGAGGCTGGAGCGATGGGAGCGACCGAGGATATCGGACGGCAGCGCGCTCAGCGCGTAGCCCGGGCGTTTCGAGCACGGACCAGAAGAGAAGTTAGGATTAACCGGTTTTACCGTAGGCTTCATAAGCTCAGAGTCGGATTAGGTGAAAAATAACGAGCGCGGCATTGGAGCGGGCAAAAACGCCGGGCGCAACTCTCGGTTTCAAGGGCGCCCCCAGCGCGGTCCGCACCACGGCGTTTTTCACAACGGTACAATTCGGCCCCGCCGGCACCCGACCTCGCTGCACCGGAGGAAACATTCCGGGCCGGCGCGCGTCTGAAACCGAGCATGAACAACCGCCCCCCTCCGCTCTCCCGCGAAGTGATCGACCAGGATCTCCAGATCATGCACGCGACCCTTTCCGTGCTGTTGCAAGACATTCGCCACATCTCCGTCCAGGCCGCCGACTCCGTGCAAAACGCCGTCGCCCAGCTCGACCAGGCCCGGCGCGAGTTTGCCCTCCGGCGAATTAAATCCTGACAGGAAGCGCGCTTCCGCATTGCCGAGCAGCCACCGAACCGCAAGCTCCCCACGCACTATGGGACGTCAGTGGCTCCACGCTAAACGCGCGATCGTTAACCTCAAAAAGGGGCAGATGGTCGGCAAAATCGTCAAAGAAATCACCGTCGCAGCGAAGCTCGGCGGTCCTGAGCTTGAGGCCAACGCGCGCCTCTTCGCCGCCGTCGAAAAGGCGAAAAAGCAGAGCGTCACCCGCGACGTCATCGAGCGCGCCATCAAAAAAGGCGCCGGCATCGGCGGCGAAGGCATGGTCCTCGATCACATCGTTTTCGAAGGCTACGCCCCGCACAAAGTGCCCGTCATCGTCGAAGTGATGACCGATAACAACAACCGCACGGCCGGCGAAATCCGCGTGCTCTTCAAGCGCGGCATTCTCGGCGCGAGCGGCAGCAACAAATTCCTATTCGACCACGTCGGCATCGTCGAGGCCCACACGACCGCAGCGAGTCCCGATCTGGAAGCGGCCGCCATCGAGGCGGGCGCCAACGAATTCGAACCCCTCTCCCACGCGCAAAACGACGACGTGCCCGAGGAGGCCACCGGCGCGCGCTTCCTCACCGACCGCACCGCCATCCACGGCGCCGCCACCTGGCTCAAACAAAATGGCTGGTCCGTCATTACGGCCGAAATCGGCTACGTCGCCAAGATGTTCCCCGAGCTCGACGATACTGCGCGCGCCGAGGTCGGCGAGTTCCTCCAGGCACTCGAAGACCACGACGACGTCCAACGCGTCTGGGCCGCCCTCAAATAAGCGGTCGCCGCGTCCCTCGCACTTTCAGCCAAGCGCCGACGTTTTCGCCGGCGCTTTTTTACGCCCACTCACCGCACGCCTCCACCGTCCGGCGGAAGCGTCTCGGAGCGAATCATGGCATTTCGTAGATTTCGGCGAGGCCGACACCCGTCGTGCGCCCGACACCGCTCACCTGCGCCGTGTAGATGCCGGGATCCAGCGTCAGCACCAAGGCCGCGTCCTTCGAGTCGTTGCCCAGTTCGCCCATGCTCGCGGCCTTGAACAACGCCGCCGTCGCAAGCGTGTGGTCCCAATCGTCGTTCTCGCCGGACAGCGTCCATTTACCCGTCACAGTGTTCAGCTTCCAGACCTGCAGCTGCGGGTCGCGCAGATAGCCATTCACCGTGGAGATGCCGGGGCCCACGCCTCGCACGATCACCTGCTTCGGCGCATCGCCCGCGATCACAAAACCTGCGATCAGAATCGCATCGTCTACGCCCACCTGGTTGCGCACCGACAGTGCCGTCAGCCGCTTTGTCTTGTCGCTGAGGGCGACATCGTACGCCTCCGCCAACGCCACGCCGGTCGTGCCATTCGCACCGCTTACATGGGCCGTGTATACGTTGCCCGTCAGATTTTGGAGCAGCGCCGCGTCCTTCGAGGCAGGATCGAGTGCTCCCGCGCCCGTTTGCACAAACGCGTCCATCAACTCCTGGGAGCCAGGCCAGTCGTCGTTGCTCGCCACCTCGACGCTCCCCGACGTGTACACTCGCAACTGTGGATCCATCATGTACCCGCTCACCGTGGAGATGCCCGGCCCCACACCGCGCACCAGCGTCGGTTTGCCGCCACCGGCAAACACGAAGCCAAGGATCAGCGTCTGCTCGCCCGTCCCCGCCGGCGCACGCGCCGAGAGCGCAGAGAACTGGCTCCACTTCACCGCGAGCGCCGCCACCGCAGTCGTCACCGCGGGATTGGCACCATCGGAAATCACGCAGCGAAATTGATAGCCGTGCATCGCAAGCGGCGCCGTGCGCACCGTGAGCGTCGACGTCTCCGTGCCGATAAACTCCGGCCCCTCGGACGCCGCGCCCCAGCTCGCTCCGCCATCGGCAGAGTACTCCCATTGGTAGGCGAGCGTCACCGTGCTGTTGGCCGCGACGGAAAAACGTGCTCCCCGGCCGGCCGTCGCCGTGACCCCTGCGGGCGGGGTTTCGACCGTCGGTGCCACTGCGCTCGCGACGACTGTCAGCGTGCCCGGCTCCAGCACCAGCGCGTAGGTTTCGTCGGTGCCTCCACTCAAGGTAATCGGGTAGGTGCCAACGGGGCTGGCTGTCGTCGCGGGCGTGGAGAGCGTCGGCAGCTCGGCGAGCGAGGCCACCGAATCGCCGTCGAGCCAGCCGGAGTAAGTGCAGGAAAGCGCCGGATTGACCGCGCCGGCGACCTTGGCCTTGTCGTCCGCCCGCACGGTCAGTGTGGGCTTCGTCACCGTCAGAACCGCCGGAGCGCTTTCGACGCTGCCGCCGAGACTGCGCACCTCGACGGTGTACGAAAAGGAGCCGACTGCAGGCTCCGTCACCTGCAAGCGGTCGGTCGTCGCGCCGGCGATGGCCACTCCGTCGCGTTTCCACTGGTAACTGTAAACTGTGCCCCCGGACGCGGCCACGGAAAACTCGGCATTGCGCCCCACGTACGTGCTCGCGGAGACCGGTCCCGTCGCGATGACCGGCGGCTGCGCGGCCTTGATCTCGTTGAGCCACGCAGTGGCGCGCGTCGAGTAGGCATCGTGCCCGACCTGATGGTCGGCCTTCGGCATCGGCACGATCTCCTTACCACCGGGGATCTGGTTGTAGGAGGCGTAGAGGCCGGGCGCAGGCACGACCGTGTCGATCAAGCCGGCACCGATCAGCGTCGGGCAATGGATCTTCGGCGCGAAGTGGACGACGTCG
>MWDT01000199.1 GCA_002070825.1 Verrucomicrobia bacterium ADurb.Bin122 | reverse complement strand
GAAGAAGGCGTGCCCGTGATCGTCCACGTCGAGCATGCGCACGAACGGTACAAATGGCTCCACCTACGGCGCTCTCGACGGCTGGCACTGCAGACTGATGCAATCGTCGGTGTTTCGAAGGGGGTGGTCGAGCGGCTGCGGGAACTTGGGCTACCCGGTGAAAAACTCCACACGATCTACAACGGCGTGCGTGTGGAGCGTTTCGTGGCACCAACGCCTCAGCCCTGGGCCAGGCGCGAGCCAGCGGTCGTCATGGCGTCGCGTTTCGGTCAACCAAAGGACCAGCGAACGTTGATCCGCGCTGCGGCACTGCTGCGCGACCGCGGCACGCCGATACGGGTACGATTGGTCGGAGGCGGCAAGCAACTGGAGATCTGGCGCGCGAAGTGGCTCGTGCGATGGCTCGGACTCGGTGGTCTCGTCGAGTTCCTCGGGCATCGCAACGACCTACCCGAGATTCTCTGGAAACACCAGGTGGCGGTGATCAGCACGCGCCGCGAAGGATTCGGCCTGGTCGCCGTCGAGTCGATGGCCGCCGGCTGCGCAGTGGTCGCCTCCCGCGCACCAGGCGTGGCCGAATTGATCGAGCACGGGCACACTGGATGGTTGGCGACGACCGGCGACCCAGTGACGTTTGCCGACGCCATCGCCGAGGCGCTCGGAGCAGAAGGTCCGGTGCGGGCAGCCGCAGGAGCCGCCTTTGCCGGCGCCAGCTTCGGACTCGTCCGCATGACCACCGAGTACGAGCGACTCTTCGAGCAGCTATATCCCGCAAAACGCCGGCCTAGCGCGTGAGCTTGCACCGAAGCTGGCGCTGGAGGTCGATGACATAGCGACCGAGCGAACGGGTGACGCGTTTCGCATCGAAGAGCGTGAGATCACCACACGCGGAAAGAGTGTGGCAGCCGTCAACAAGCCGTGGCGACAACAGGTCGCCGGTCACACGGGCATCAAGGTGGGCGCAGCGAATCTCCTCGGGATTGAGTACCGAGAACCGCAGAAATCGGGTGGCTGCGCCATAGGTGCCGTGGCAGTCCTGTACGGGAAGCACGAGAGCACCTGTCGCGTCGACAAATGGAGTGCCACCTGGCCGAGCCCCGCGCTGGTCGACCAGAGCGGGCGTCTGCGGATGCAGGCGCCAGGACCCCATCAACGTGTCGGCGTAGGCCGCGTGAAGTTCCCGGCGGTCGCGGCCGCGTTCGCCGACGAGGGTGAAAAACAACCACCAGCGTCCGTCGTGAAAAACCGGAGTCGCGTCGGCCGCGCGAATGTTGCACAGGAGCACGGCTTCCTTTTCCCACCCGAGAGGGAAACTGCGGGCGCGGTAGAGGGCGACCTCGCCGGCGCGACAGCTCTCGGGCATCATAAAAGTCTCGCCGTCATGTTCTAGGAGGTACGGATACGAGAGATGGACGGGTTGCGTGAGCGCGACGTCCTTGCTCTGCCAGCACAGTGCGGAGTCGAAGGCGTGATGCTCAATGACGGCGTGCTTGGTGCGGTAATCATAGGCCTCGACAAAAACATGGGTGGTGTCGCCGCGACGCACGCCAAATGGGTCGGCGAGGTAGCGCCACGGGCCCGGATCGGGCAGCCAGACGATCCGATCACGCAAGGCGGGCAGACTGGCCGGACAGAGAAACGTGGCGAAGGAAGCCGGAAGCATGCCGACATGCCATAGGTCGCTTTTCGGAGGGAAGCTCATCGGTAGGGTATCAGGGAAAGATACTGAAGGCGAAAGGTGTAAAAGGCAGTGAGCAGAAGTGAGGTGCGACGATGGGGCTGGGGTTGCCCCGATTTAGTGGACAGGGGTTAGAGCGGATTGGATGTGGTTAGTTGCAGACAGATTCGAAGTCGAGTGGAGTTCGATAGCCGAGGGCGGAGTGGAGGCGCCGAGTGTTATAGAAGCCCTCGATGTAGAGGAAGATGGCGCGGTGGGCGTCGGCAGCGCCGAGGAGGCGTAGGTGGAACAAGTGTTCGAGTTTAAGGGTGCTCCAAAACGATTCCATGGCGGCGTTGTCGTAGCAGTTGGCCCGGCGACTCATGGAAGGGACCAAGCCGTGCCGAGCCAGAGCGCGGCTTCTCCCATCAGCGCAAGGCGGCTGCACGAGCCCCTGTGGGCGAAACAGCCATCAAGGGCGACACTCAGTGGGAGAAGTAAATCGGTGCCCCCGACACGGCGAGGGATCCATCTGCAAGCAAGGGTTGTCCCTCCATGTCGGCACACGCACAGCCAGCCGGCACGGTGGCGCACGTCGGAGCAAGCGCGTAGACCACGATGTGTTTCTCGAAATGCCACCAGATCGCCCCCTCGCGCTCCTCGCGTCGGAGGAAGCGATCTCGCCCGATCGTCTTGTGATACTGGACGAGGGCCCGCCATGCCACGCGCGGCGTCAGTCCACCGACGTCGTCCATGAGCCCGTAGCCACGAGCCGCCATGCGCCACCACCACACGCGCTCGGTCATACCGGAGCAGAGCGCGATCAGTGCGTAGCGGACCATGTAGGCGGCGTAGGTCGATTCATCGACGTGCAGCGCGCTCTCGACATAGTGCTTCGGCGTGTACGCTCCGGCCAGAGGCGAGTGTTCCCCCGCTCCGGTCAATGGCCAGTTGGTCTCGGTGACGTAGAATCCGCGCAAGCCGTGCGACTCGGCCATCGCGCGCCCGAGGATGCATTTCTCAAGCAGTGAGAAGCGTCCCTGGAAATTTTCCGGCGCGCCACGACGATCCACGTAGAGGTGGTTGGACACACCGTCGAGGAGCCCATTCATGCGCGATAGAAGCGGCGCGTAGTAGTGATATTCGAAATCGTTTACGGCCGGCCCCAAGATCGTGAGCTGCGGATAGAGGCGGCGCATCTCAGCAACGTTTTCCCAGAGGGAAACGATCTCGCGGATGCCCCACATGCCCCACTTCACGCGGTTCACCGCGTGGCCGATTTCGACAAAGCGCACCTGCGCATGCAGCCGGCGGAAAACCTCCGCAAGAAACGCCTGCCACTCCGCAGGCGCCAGAATCGCCCGCCGCGACTGAATCACGCCGAGCGAAACCTCGTGCCCCGCCTCGACGAGTTGTGCGATGGCGGAGGCACAGGCATCGATCCCCGCCGCCCCCTTCGAAAAGTAACAGCGCACCAACACGGGAATCCCCGGCACCTCGGCCAGCACCTTCAGCGTGGACGGGAAATCCGATGTCACCTCGACGCAGAGACCAAAGCGGTCCCGCAGCTCGACCGGTTGCACATAAGCCTGCCGGCGCAGTTCGCGGTACGACTTCCAGAGGGCGGGCGCACCGCGGAGATTGGCCGTGGCGACGCGGAACAGATCGCTCGAATGGCGGTACCGCCGGCGATCGCGCGACTCGAGCACGACGGACGGCTGCCCCGATTTCTCGTCCCAGAGCCACGTGTCACGGTAGGAAGGCCGGCCCGTGGAGATGACAATGTGCCGGCGGCTCTGAATCCAGTGGCGGATCGGATGCCGGTACTTCCGGCTCTCGTTGTGAAATGTGATCCGCAGCCGCTGCCAGTTTTCCCATCGGGCGAACTCGCGCGGGATCGCACCGTCGTCGAAATACATCTGGAAAAAGATCCGGCGGAAATGGGAGGGAATTTCGAGTTTCGCGAGGTCGCGTGCCCGCGCACGAAGGCTCACCGATGGCAGCAGATCGCCGCGGTTCAGATCGATGAAAACCGGGTCGGCCCACGCCGCATCGCCCGTGCGCCGCAGGAGCAGGTTTTGCCCGCCGAGGTCGTTGTGCGCGAAACCACAATCGTGCATGCGGCGCGTCGCCACCGCTGCAAAACGCAGGAGCGCGAGGTATTTCTCCGCGTCCGGGTCCTCGCGCAAAAGCCGCGACATTTCCGAATAAAGATCCGTGCTGTCTTCGAGGAATCGCGTGAGCAGATAGCACTCGACCAGACGCAGTCCCTGCCAGCGCTCAAAATAGCCGATGGGCTCGGTCGCCCCCGCGCCATGCGCGTGCAGATGGAGCGCGAAACGGTGGGATCGCGCGGCCTTGCTTCCGACTGAGCGATAGTGAATCGCGCGCAGCAACGGAGGCGCCTTGAACGCCTTCACGCAAAGGCCGGGGCCCGACGGATTCGATGGGTCCGCCACTCGATAGATGCGATTGCGCAGCCGATATATCAACCGCGCCTCCGAGCCCGCCAGCACCGCAGGCAGCGTCGCCAGCCATTGCCGAAACGCAGGCGTGTCGTGCCGGGCACATAGCTCGCCGACATACCCACCGGGCAACGTGATTTGACTGGGACTCAGATCATCCATGTGCCCCAGAGCCAAGAGGCAGACCTGCCCATGGCAACACCGTTACCGAGCCCCGCCCACAAACTACCGCCATACATTTGCAGCCAAATCCAGAAAGGCTAATCCCTCGCGACGGACAACGTCCGGGTAAATTGCCGGAGCCACCAGTCCTGATCGCGCCTCGGATAGAGACTTTGGGGAAACGGTAGCCACGCGCACTCCGCCCGCCGGACCAGCACCAAGCGCAGCGGCACGCCACCGGCCACGTTGCATGTGAGCACAACCGACAACCTCCCGCGCTCCGATGCCGCGGCAAGAGACAAGACATCCTCAGCGCGGATCACATAACGGCAGCGCAGCCCCTCGATCAGCAGTCGCTGATTGGCCCAATCGAACTCGCAAAAGCCAAAATCCACCGGCGCCATGGTCACCGCCCCCGCGTCTCGCGGCGCGCAGATATTGAGGTCCCAACCCGCATCCCAGGTGTCGGCACGAAGCAGCGTTTCGCGACGCCGCAGAAAACGCCGGCGCCATTTCCGGCTGCTCCAATATGGAGTAAGCCACACGCCCAAAGCCCCCACGACAAAAACCACCGTACCCACGGCGAGCGCGAGCACGACGCCAAGCCAGCCCGGCAGAGAAGTCAGCCCGATTGCCCCCCCGGCAGCGAG
>MWDT01000198.1 GCA_002070825.1 Verrucomicrobia bacterium ADurb.Bin122 | reverse complement strand
AGCGCTGGAGCCAACAGTCGGATTTGAACCGACGACCCACGCTTTACGAAAGCGTTGCTCTACCAGCTGAGCTATGTTGGCTTGGGCGTGAGGAGCGGAAGAAACTCGCCCAGGGAGGGAGCGCAAGCTTGATTTTACCACTTTCTCGCCGTGCCGCTCTTCACCGACCTCTTCGATTATTCGCTTCCTTCGCATTTGATCGCACAAACGCCCGCCGCCAAGCGGGACCAGTCGCGTCTGCTAGTCGTCGATCGCCAAAATCATACCATCGCGCATCGCCTGTTCGCGGATCTCCCCGAATATCTCCATCGTGGCGACACCCTCTTCCGCAATAACGCCTCAGTCCTGCCCGCCCGCCTTCGCGCGCAGCGCCCCACAGGCGGGCAGGTGGAGTGCTTTCTTCTCCGACCCGACGGCAACGCTTGGTGGTGCCTCGTCCGCCCCGGAAAAAAATTGCCCGTTGGGGCAACCTTCGCGCATCCATCGGGCGCATTTTCCGCCACTGTCTGTGAGAAGCGCGAGGACGGTGCGGCCCTCGTGCAATTCACCACCCAGGCTAGCGAGCCGATCACCGACGTCGCCAACCGGCTCGGCGAAATCCCGCTGCCCCCGTACATCGCCCGCCATGGCACCGAGGCCGAGCGCGCACTCGACGTCTCCCGCTACCAAACCGTTTACGCCAACCCCGCACGTCAGGTCGCGGTCGCTGCGCCAACTGCCGGCCTTCACTTTACACCACAACTTTTCGACGCCCTTACCCACAGGGGAATCACGACAGCAGAGGTCACTCTGCACGTCGGGCTCGGCACGTTTAAGCCGATCGACACCGTGACCGTCGAAGAGCACCCGATCCACCGCGAGATCTACGAGCTCCCAGTCGAGACCCAGCGCGCACTTTTCGCTCCGCGCACCGGCCGGCGCATCGCCGTCGGCACCACGAGCGTGCGGTCCATCGAAGCGTTTTTGACGGGCAACACGGCCGCGCTGCCTCACCCGCACATCGCGGAAGCCGATATCTACATCTACCCCCCGCGTAAATTCCGCGGCGTGGATGCGCTCATCACCAATTTCCACCAGCCGCGCTCCACGCTGCTCTGCCTGGTGTCGGCATTCCTCAGCCCCGGCACGACCGATGGCATCGCATGGCTACACGAAATCTACCGCGAAGCCATCGCCCGGGAGTACCGCTTCTTCAGCTACGGCGATGCGATGCTGATCGTGTAGGGCGGAATGCGAGGGTGGCGTCGCCCGGTTGCGAAATAGTGCGAAACGCATCCGGTATCTAGGCCGCGCGGCAAGCACCGCGCGGCCGAATCATCCATACCACATGAAAATCTCACGCATCCTCCTCGTCATCGCACTCGCCCTGCTCGCTATGCCGGCCACCCGCGCCGCCAGCGAAACCTACACCATCGATTCCGCCCACTCATCGGTAGGCTTCACGATCCGCCACATCCTCACAAAAATCCCGGGCAGCTTCGCCCAGTTTGAAGGCACGATCACCGTCGACCGTGAGACACCTGCCAACAACACGGTCCATGCGACCATCGCCGTTTCATCAATCAAAACCAACGAGCCCAAGCGCGACGCGCACCTGCAGAACGACGATTTTTTCCTCGCTGCAAAATTCCCGAGCATCGCCTTCCAAAGCAAACGCTGGGAGCGCACGGGCGAAAACACCTTTGCCGTCACTGGTGACCTCACCATCAAGGAGACGACCAAGGAAGTTGTCCTTCAAGTCACCCTCATCGGGTTTGGACAGGGAATGAACGGCAAAGCGATCTCCGCATGGGAAGCCACGACCAAGCTCGACCGCCGCGACTTCGGAATCACCTATGGGCAGGGTATCGTCGGCAACGATGTCGAGGTCGCCATCAGCATTGAGGCCCCACTCGCAGAATAGCCGCCCATCCCACTTCCCGTGCCGTGACGAAAACGTCCCAGGTGACAGCAACGGCTTGCCAGCAAGGGGCGAGCAGTTAACTCGGGTGCATGCGCATCCGCTGGTTCCATCCCCTACTCGCCCTCCTGGCCGCTGCCGCCCCGGCCGCAGCCCAGGACCGCGCGGTGTCCGCCACCGACCTGCATGGACGGATTGAAGGCTCGAGCTACGTCTCGCCCACCGGCCTCTTTCGCCTTCCGGTCCCTGTCTTCTCAAGCCTCGGCGGCAGGATCACCGACACGCCAAACGTCGTCACCTTCTCGGACGCCTTCGTCACACACTACACGCTTGCGGTCCTCCCACTCGACTCAGTCCAGCTGAGGGAGCTCGAAGCACGCGGGAAAAAAGACTACCTCGTCTCGTTTTTCTCCAACTACGTCCTGCGCGACTTTCGCGAGGCGATCCCAGGGAGCAAGGTCGACAACGCCCGCTTTCTCCCCGGCCACTTCAATGGCTCGCTGATGATCTACACGGCGCTGCCGGGAGGTTCCGTCTTTGGCCATCGCATCTACCAATTCGGGTCTGTCAACGAGCTGCCCGTCGCCAAGCGTGGCAACCTCCTCTTCATTCACAGCAACACGCTCTACATCCTCAGCTCCGAGCTGGCCGAGCGCGTGATCGAAGGCGTCCACTTCACCCTCACCGTTGAAGAAGAAAACGCCGTGCTCAAAAAGCGCCTGATCGACCTGTCCAACCGCATCGTCTTCGCCCCGGCCAAGACCTCCCCGGCATCCACCACGGAGCCCGCCCCCTGATTGATGAGCGTGGAAGCCCTCGTCCTGTTTTTACTCGTCGGGCTCGCCGCCGGCTGGCTGAGCGGGCTGCTCGTCAAAGGCTCGGGCTTTGGCCTTACGGGCAACCTCATCGTCGGCGTGATCGGCGCGATCCTCGGCGCCTTCGTTTTCCGGCTTATCGGCCTTTCGGCCCACGGCCTGCTCGCGCAGCTCATCTGCGCGCTCGTCGGCGCACTCGCACTCACCTACCTGCTCCGCTTCGTGAAAAAGTGAAGTACCCCAGCGTGCCCCCGCACACCGAAGCGTGCCCGGAGATCCGGGCCGCGCCCTGACATTCAACAATTATAGCGTTTGCACGATTGCTACGCGTCACACGCGTCCTAGCCTCCCCCTTTCCTTTTTAACGCTTACTCCAACCATTCACATGTCCCTCTATATCGGCATCGATTCCGGCACCCAGAGCACCAAGGCCGTCGTCCTCGACCTTGAGCAAAAGAAAGTCATCGCGGAGGCACGCGCCCCGCACCAGCTCATCGGCGGCCTGCCCGTCGGCCACATGGAGCAACACCCGCAAGACTGGACCGACGCCATGGACACCGTCATCCAGAAGGTCGTCGCCCTCGTCGATGCCAGCCGCATCCGCGGCATCGGCGTCTCCGGCCAGCAACACGGCTTCGTGCCCCTCGACGAAAAAGGCCTCGTCATCCGCCCCGCCAAGCTCTGGTGCGATACCAGCACCGTCAAAGAGTGCGAGCTGCTCACCAAGAAATTCGGCGGCGACAAGAACGTGATCAAGAAGGCCGGCCTCAAGTTCCTGCCCGGCTTCACCGCCCCCAAGATCCTCTGGATGAAGCGCAACGAGCCCGCCAATTTCAAGCGCCTGCGCCACGTGCTCCTCCCGCACGATTACCTCAATTTCCACCTCACCGGTAACTACTTCATGGAGTACGGCGACGCATCCGGCACCGCCCTCCTCGACGTGCGCAAGCGCACCTGGTCCAAGGAAGCCGTCACCGCCATCGACAAGAACCTCGGCGACTGGCTGCCCAAGCTCTCATCGTCCGACTCCATCGTCGGCACCCTCCGCCCCGAGCTCGCCCAGAAGTACGGCCTCTCCGCCGACGTCATCGTGAGCGCCGGCGGCGGCGACAACATGATGGGCGCCATCGGCACGGGCAACGTCGCCCCCGGCGTCGTCACCGCCAGCTTCGGCACCAGCGGCACCATCTACGCCTACGCCAAGAGCCCCGTCGTCGATCCGCAGGGCGAGATCGCCGCCTTCTGCTCCTCGACCGACGGCTGGATGCCCCTCCTGTGCACGATGAACGTCACCACCGTCACCGAGCACTTCCGCCGCATGTTCAACCTCGAACCGCGCGCATTTGACGAACTCGCCGCGACCGCCCCCGCCGGCGCCGGCGGCCTCGTGCTCCTCCCCTATCTCGAAGGCGAACGCACCCCCAACGTCCCGCTCGGCTCGGGCGCGTTCCTCGGCCTCAACGGCAAAAACATCCAGCCCGCCTACCTCGCGCGCGCCGCCATGGAAGGCGTCACGATGGGCATGAACTACGGCCTGCGCCGCCTCGCCGACCTCGGCGTCAAGGCGAAGGAAATCCGCGTGACCGGCGGCGGCGCCAAGTCGCCCGTCTGGCGCCAGCTCATGGCCGACGTCTTCGGCACGCCCGTCGTCGGCATGGTCGAGGATGAAGGCGCAGCCCTCGGCGGCGCGCTCCAAGCCGCGTGGGCCCTCGCCCGCCGCGACAACCGCAAGGCCAAGATCACCGACTTCACGACCGGCATCGTCGCCCTCAACGAGTCCACCCGCTGCCTCCCGCAGAAAGCCAACGTCGCCCGCTACCGCGAGCTCCAGGCCCTGCAAGACAAGCTCAGCACCACGCTGCGCGAAGTCTTCCCGCAGCAGCGCAAACTCGCCAACGCCTAACCGGCCCAAGCCCGCCCGGCCCCGCCGGACGGCTCAGCTCACCACTTCACGCGCCCGGCCAAAACCGGGCGCGTTTTTTGTGCCTGATCGCCAAGTTGCATCCGATGGGACGCCATGTCTCCTCACGTGCCCCTTTCGCGCCTCCACGATTGGCAAGTCCGCCAGCCTGATTTAGCTATCTGCTGCGCCAGCCTATGAAAACACTTCCCCTCGTACTTTTCGCACTGATCGCAGCCAGCAACACCGCATGGGCCACTTCGTGGTGGAGGGCCGTCACCGAGGATGCCGGCACCGTCCTCCTCGAAGAACTCGTCGCAAACGACACCGACCGCTCGATTT
>MWDT01000197.1 GCA_002070825.1 Verrucomicrobia bacterium ADurb.Bin122 | reverse complement strand
TGCGATGAACGACCAGTACTCGGGCTGGCTCAAGTCGAGTCACCACTCCGTGGCGACCTGCAACGACTGCCACACTCCGCACAACCTCGTCGGCAAGTACGCGACCAAGGCCGAAAACGGCTTCTGGCACTCCTTCTATTTCACCACTGGCTGGTACCCGGAAAACATCCAGGCCCGCGAGAAAAGCCGCCGCATCACCGAGGACGCCTGCCGCCGGTGCCACGCCGACATCGCCGAGGATGTGCGCACGATGCACCCCGCTGCCGACGACCTCTCGTGCATCCAGTGCCATGGCCACGTCGGCCACATGAAGTGACACCCCATTTCCCCGTCTGCTTTCTTAACACGCCCCACTGCCCACGCCGTTGCCCGCCATGAACACCCCGAATCCGTCCCCGAGCCACTCCCGCCTGAACGTCCGCTTTTTCCTCGCAGCCGCCGTCTCTTCGCTCGTTGCCGTGGGCGCGCTCGTCCTGCTGATGAATATTTTCGAGCGCAAGCAGGAGGCGAAAAATCCGTTCTTCCGCGTCGTCGAGCTCACCGACGAGACGACCGATCCTGCGGTCTGGGGTAAAAACTTTCCGATGCAGTACGATGACTACCGCCGCACGGTGGACATGGTGCGCACCCGCCACGGCGGCAGCGATGCCCTCCCTCGCACGCCCACACAGGCCGATCCTCGCAGCATCGTGTCGCAGTCGAAGATCGAGGAGGACACCCGCTTGAAACGCATGTGGGCCGGTTATGCCTTTGCGGCGGATTTCCGCGAGGAGCGCGGGCACGCCTACATGCTCGAAGATCAGGCCTACACCGAGCGCCAGCGGGTCGCGAAGCAGCCCGGCGCCTGCCTCAACTGCCACGCCTCCATGTACACCGCCTATCGCAAGGTCGGCGACGGCGACCCCTTCGCCGGCTTCGCGAAACTCTGCGCCATGCCCTATGCGGAGGCGGCCAAACACGTCGAACACCCGATTTCGTGCATCGACTGCCATGATCCCGCCACGATGGCTCTGCGCGTTTCACGGCCCGCCTTCATCGAGGGCATGCGCAACCTCAAGGCCTCTCAGGGCGTGAAGGACTACGACGTCAACCGCGACGCCACCCGCCAGGAGATGCGCAGCTTCGTCTGCGGCCAGTGCCACGTGGAGTACTATTTCAAAGGCTCCGAGAAACGCCTCACCTATCCCTGGCACAACGGCCTGAAGGTCGAGCAGATCGCCGCCTACTACGACAACGCCGGCTTCAAGGACTGGACGCATGCCGACACCGGCGCGCCCGCGCTCAAGGCCCAGCATCCCGAATTTGAAATGTGGAACCAGGGCATCCACGCGCGCAGCGGCGTGGCCTGTGCCGATTGCCACATGCCCTACAAACGCGAGGGTGCCCACAAGATCAGCAGCCACCACGTCCGCAGCCCGCTCCTCGATATCAACCGCTCTTGCCAGACCTGCCACAAATGGCCGGAGCAGGAGCTGCGCGCGCGCGTCGAGACGATCCAGGATCGCACCTACAAACTGCGCAACGTCGCCATGGATGCCCTCATGGAGCTCATCGACGATCTGAAGGCGGCCAAGGCCGCCGGCGCCGGTGACGAGCAACTCAAGGCTGCGCGCGAGGCCCAGCGCCACGCCCAGTTCTACCTCGATTTCGTGGAGGCGGAAAACTCGACCGGTTTCCACGCGCCTGACGAGTCCGCGCGCATCCTCGGCGAATCGATCGATTTCAGCCGCCGCGGCCAGAATTCCCTGCGGCGGCTCCCGGCCTTCACGCCGGCGACTGCGGCGCCCGCGGTCCAGTGACGCCGCTCAGGGCCGCTCCGCTCCGCCACCACCGCAGCGGCAGCCGCCCGAGCGCGATCACTGCCAGTTGCGAGAGCCAGAAGGCCACGAGCCAGGCGAGCGCCGAGTCCATGAACCCGTAGCTGTGCAGGCCCACGCCGAGCATGTTTACGCCGAACCAGCTCGCCGCGGTGATGCAGTTGCCAAAAACGGTCAGGCCCATGATGCCACGCGTCCCGGCGAGGCCCGCCCAGCGCGCGTGCAGGATCGCGGCGTTCCAAAGTACGATCACGAGCGCGCCGTTTTCCTTCGGGTCCCAGCCCCAG
Organism: Verrucomicrobia bacterium ADurb.Bin122; assembly: GCA_002070825.1. GTDB lineage: Bacteria > Verrucomicrobiota > Verrucomicrobiia > Opitutales > Opitutaceae > MWDT01. The sequence goes on along the minus strand of MWDT01000197.1, from coordinate 2,905 downwards.
AAACGGCCCCACGCCTGGTCGGCCCAGATCCCGCCCGTCACCGTGCCGATCAGGCTGAACAGCGTCGCGAAACACAGCGTGCCGTACACCATCCGCGAGAGGGAATCGGCCGTCTCGCGGTCCAGCGAACGCGTGAGCGTGCCGCGCAGGATGTACACCAGCGCCAGCGCGCCCGCGACAAAGCCCGCGCCGTAGCCCATCGTGATCGTGACGACGTGCACGCTCAGCCAGAAGTTGGAGTCGAGCACCGCGCGCATCATTTCCATCGTGTCGCCGGCAAACGAGAGGTGGTGCGCCACCACCAGCGAGAGAAACCCGAGCGCCCCGGCGACGACGCTGCCGATGCCATTGCGCCCGAGCCGCTCCATGAGCAGCGCGAGGCCCGCGCCCACCCAGCCGACAAACAGGGCCGAGGAGTAGAGGTTGGTCACGGGCGGCCGGCTTTCCACGATCATGCGAGCCACGATGCCCGCGCTCGTGAGCAGCCAGGCGGCGCATCCGATCGAGAGCGCGCAGCGCGAGAGCAGGCCCGGCCACACCAGCCAGGAGACAAATGCGAGCAGCAGCGCCAGCACGTAGAGCGCCGCCGCCCAGTAGAAGGGCTCGGCTTGGTTGAAGAGAAACTCGAGGCCGAGCCGGAGGCGTTGCCCCGCGCTGGTTTTCTCGGACGCTGCGCCGAGAGCCGCCACGGTTTGGTTAAACCCGGCGGCATCTCCGGCGCGCCAGGCTTTGCCGAGCGCCACGTACTCGCGCACCGCCGGCGCGAGCTGCCCGGCGTGAAACGCGCCCACGAGGGTGTCGCCCATCGTCTGCCACGCAGCGGGGCGGGCGTCGCTGGCGGGCGGCACGACGAGCAGGCTCGCGTGGTCGCGGAGAGGCTGGAATTGCGCGAGCGTCGCGGCGAGTTCACGCAGAGTCGCGGTGTCGTCGGCCGGACGTCCGGCCATGTGGGCCTGCGTGGCGGCTTGCGCGGCGGGGAGCAGTTGTTCGAAGCGCCCGACTAGCGCTGCGAAATCGGGGTGCAGCGGAATCTGGAAACTGCAACGCAGGCCGAGGTAGCGCGCGAGGCGGCCTCGCAGCTTGAGCAGCTCGCGCTCGTAGGGACTGCGTTGCGCCGGCTCGATCTGCTCCGCGCGCGCGGCGTGCCCGGCGATGGCGGACAGGTGCGGCTCGAGTTGGTGGAAGGAAAACCGGACACCGTGGTCGCCGTCGCTCGCGGCGAGCCGGAGCAGCGCGAGCACCTGGTCGTTGTCGATTCGGAAGACCGTGTAGGTGTCGGCCCGCTCCGGGCGGAAGCAGACGTCGAGCAGCCACTGGCGCGGGGTGAGTGTGGCGCCTTCGGGCGTGCGCACGCGTTGGCGGTTCTGAATCAGGAGCAACCCGGTGCGGGCGATGGTATCGAGCGGTTTCACGCGGCCGTCGTGCAACACGGGCAGCCGGCCAAAGTCCGCCGTGGCAAATCCGGCCGCCTCGCGGCGCGGGAATGCCGCGGCCACGACGAGCAGCAGCGCGAGCCCAGCGACGAGATGCGGCAGGTAGCGAAGCGCGTGCGGCGAGCCCGGCGCCGGTTGTTGCCCGGTGGCCGCTGCGGTGCGTGCCTCTGTGCGGGCTGCGGCACGGCGTGCGAGATGCCGGGTGAGCATGAGCGCAAAGTGGTAGAGCAGGCCGAGGCCGAGGAGGCCGCTCGCGACGTAGGGAATCAGGCGGCCTGGGTTTTGCACGACCTGGTAGGTGACGGCGTCGGGTTCAAAGCTGCTCTGGTAAAACGCGAGTCCGCGGTGCCGCAGCGGGCGGTTCATCCGGATGTCGACCTCGCGCTCTGCGCCGCCCGCCGGGGCGAGCCGGAGCCGGCTGGAGTAGTCGCGGACGATCTCCGTGCCAGGATAGGTCTCGCTGTGCATGGAGAGCAGGGTGAGGGCAAAGTCGGGATAGCGGTGCGTTTCGCCGGGGCGCAGGGTGAGCCGGCCTTCGGCGGAGACGAGCCCCGAGAGGAGTTCGCCGACGAGCAGCAGCGCGAGCCCCGCGTGAGCCAGATGCAGGCCGAGCTGCCGCCACGTCGGTGAGAGGCGGCGAAACTGCGCGCACAGGAGGTTGGCCAGGAGCGCGCCGCCGACGAGGTAGCCACCCGGAAACACGGGTATCTGAAACGTGGAGCCGGCGGGCGTGAGGGTGACGACGAAGGTTCGCAGGTATTTTTGTTGGGCCGCCCAGACGCCGAGGTTGATTTGATCGAGCGTGGCGAGGACGACGAGGACGCTGGCCAGCACGAGCAGGGCGATGGTGAGGCGCAGCGAGGCGAGGGACGCGACGATGTCGCGGAGGAGGGCACGCGGGGTAATCATGCGGGGGACTCGCAGTAAGTCGCGCTCCGGGCAGTTTTCAACCGGCAATGGGGCTCGAGTCGGGTCCGCGTTTATCGCCGAGGCGCACGACACTGGGGTGGCGGTAGGCGTACATGAGCACGAGGGCGATCAGACTGAGCGCGGCGCAGACGTGAAAGACGGTGCGATGGCCAAACCCGGTGGCGAGCGTGCCAAAAAGCAGGTACCCGATCGTCGAGCCGATGCGAGAGGCGTTGCTGTAGAGGTTGGTCGCTGTGCCCGGCAGGTCGGGCAGGTAGCTTTGAAAGAAGGTGATCGCGACGCCCATGGTCACCGCCGTGATGGCGGCACTCAGGATTTGCAGCGGATAGACCTGCCACGGCGCACCGACGAGTGTGAGCAGCGCATAGTACACGACGGCGAGGGTGACGCCTGTACGGATGATGCGCGCCTGATCGCCCTTCGAGGCGAGCATGCCGAAGAAAAACATAAACGGGAGTTCGAAGACTGGGGCGACGCAGTAGGCGATGCCTACCTGTTGTTCGGAGCCGCCGAGGGTCTTGAGGATGAGCAGCGGCAGGTTC
>MWDT01000196.1 GCA_002070825.1 Verrucomicrobia bacterium ADurb.Bin122 | reverse complement strand
ACCAGACCGCAGCTGCTGGTGATTTGGACCATCTGGTTTTCGATGCTGGTGGCGGTTTTTATCTACCAGTTTGCGCTGGGGCATGGAATTTCGTCCGGGGCTTCTTATGGGGGCAGTCACTGAAAGGACTCTAGGCGAATGAATATGAAATCGATATACACAATCATTCTATTGGTGGGGGCGCTGGCGGTCGGCTATCTGCTGGGGCGACGCTCTGAGCAGCACGTAAGCGCTGATAATCATCAGCAAATGCAACAGGGCAACGCCAAGCCGGCTGTTGAGCCGGTGGCGGCAGTGGTGCCGCATTGGGGCCTTGGCCAAGCCGACAAGAAAGCGGATGAGTTGCCGGCAAATGCGGAAGCCGGTAAAATGCCCTTTACGAGTAGTGAACTCGCGGAAATGCGGTTCGGGTTTTTGCGGGACGTATCGGTGCACTATGCCGGGTTTATCGCCGGTGGCGGATTGGCAAAAGACAAAGCCGGCCTGTTGTTGGAACTGCTGGTCGATCAGCGCATGATCGGCATCGAGGCCAGCATGCAAACCTCCGGTGGCGCAGCCAGATTTGGAACGAAAGAGGAGATCGCAGCCGCTTATGAGAAGAACGAGTCATTGCTGGCCGACTTGCTCGGCGCGGACGGAGTGAGCGCGTTGAAGCGCTTCGATAGGGCATCCCAACAGGACGAAGTAAGTTCAAAGGCAATTGCAGCGATTGAAGGAGTCGCGCCCATGGCCGAGGGCGTCCGGGCCGCGTTTTCTCAGGGGATTCAATCATTCGATCCAAGCGGAGGTGCCGCCGCGTATATTGCTCCGGGAATTCCGATCACAGCCGCGCAGGAGCAGGCGATGCGCAATGAGCAGCAACGAAAGGTCGACGAGATCCTGACCAAAAGCTCGCTGGATGCGGCCCAACAGGCCGCGTTTCGGAAGTGGAGCGAGGATGAATTCAATCGTTCGCTCCAGTTCGTGAAACAAATCATCGATGCGAATATAAAGGCGAAAAAGCCCTGACCGCTGAGGTGTGTATAGTCGTAGCGCAGACTTCCAGTCTGCTCAGAAACGCAGGCCGTGGGTCGGCGGGTACTGCCTTGGTGGGCTTGGTCAGGCGGCTTGGGGAAGGGCGCTATCGGACTCGGTGGACTCGTCTGATTGCGAGGCGGGCTCGGAGGCGCGGGCGCTTCCTGTTTTCCTCCGTGACTGGCCTCCGGCGAGGAGGACGAGCTGGGCGACGCTGTCCATCATGGTTTGGGCTTGGGCGTGGAGTTCCTCGGCGGCGCTGGCGGCGGTGCTTTGTGTGACCTCATCCATCTTCCCGACGGCGGTGCTGACCTGCGAGATGCCCTGGAGCTGCTCCTTGGAGGCGGTCGAGATTTCCTTCACGAGGTCGTTTACCTTGCCGGCTTCTTCGGCGATCTGGCGGAGGCTTTGCTCGACCTTGCCCGAGAGGGCGACGCCCTGCGTGCTTTTGGCGATGCTGTCGTCGATTTTGTCGGCGGTCTCGCGTGCGGCCGAGGCAGCGCGTTGTGCGAGCGAGCGCACCTCGTCGGCGACGACGGCAAACCCGGCGCCGGCCTCACCGGCGCGGGCGGCTTCGACGGCGGCGTTGAGGGCGAGGATGTTGGTCTGAAAGGCGATCTCGTCGATGGTCTTGATGATTTTGGCGATGTTGTCGGATGAGGCTTTGATGGCGTGCATGGAGCCGAGCATCTCGCCCATCTGTTTGATGCCGTCCTCGGTGGCTTGGTTGGCGGCGCCGGCGAGAGCGCGTGCGCGCTCGGCGCCCTCGGTGTTGCGGGTGGACATGCCGTTGATCTCTTCGAGTGAGGCGGAGGTTTCTTCGAGCGAGGCGGCTTGCTCGCTGGCTCCGGAGGCGAGGGTCTGGCTGGAGGCGGCGACCTGCTTGGCTGCGGCGGCGACCTGGGTGGAGGCGTCGGTGAGTGCGCTGGCGACGGTACGCAGCGCCCGGTTGGTGTTACGCGTGATGACGATGCCGATGGCAATGCCCAGGGCGATGGCGACGGCGCTGCCGATGAGTAGGACGAGGGTGGTGCGGCTGAGCTGGGTGGCGTTGGCGGTGGCGCTGGTGTCGATGCTGGCGGAGGCGTTGGTCTCGATGGCCTTCATGTCGGCGATGAGGCTGGTGTAGAATTTAACGCGTTCTGCGCGGGCTTGGAGTTTGCGCTCGATGCCCTCGTTGAGGACGAGGGTGCCTTTTTCGTAGGCTTCGATGGCGGCGACCGCGCTTTGGACGAGTCTGGCGACCTCGGGGTTGGCGCCGGCGGAGTCGAGCGTCTGCACGAGTTTTTTGGACATGACGGCGCGTTTGTTGGCGGTGAGGGCCGATTGGGCGTCGTCGGTGGCCATGGCGCGCCAGCATGCCATGCGCATTTCGCCGGTGAGGCGGAAGATGTCGCCGAGGGTTTTCAGGTCGCTGGCATAGGCTTGGACGGTGGAGGCGGGGAGCCGGGCGGCGACGGCTTCTTTGCTGCCTTGGAGGAAGCTGTTTTGGAGTGCGGAGACGGTGGAGAAAAGGTTGCTGCCTGCGGGCACGAGGCTGGCCCAGGCGTCTTGGAACGATTGGACTGCGGCGCGGTAGGCGGTGACGGATTGCGTGTAGCGCTGGTAGTTGGGGCGCGCTTTGCCCAGTGCGGTTTGGAGCTCGGCGAGCTGCGGGTGCGCGTCGCTGAATGCAAGGGCGGCGGCGATGGCGGTGTCGGTTTTGGCCTGGGTGGCTTCAATGCGGGCCCAAGTGTCGTCGCTGGGCTGGAGGTCGTACGCGTGCATGGCGATGGCCTGATCGTTGATCGCGGCGAGCATGGTGCTGGCGTGCTGACCCTGGTCGGTGTAGAGCTCGCTGAGCACGGTCGACTGGGTGGCCGCGGTGTTCATTTTGAACGAGGCAAAAAGGCCCAGGGCCACCAGTGCCAGGCATAGGATGGCAAATCCCAGACCGATGCGTTTTTGCAGGGACCATGTTTTCAGGGCGTGGCGGTGTGTGGTCTTCTTCATGTGGGGTGGTGGGTGGCGTTGGACCAGGCCCTTATAGCAGGGCGAGTGCCGGGCAGAGTCGCACCGACCTGGGGGAGCGGCCGAAATTCGAGGAGGCCGTGGCACCTTGGCCAATGCAGGGATGCAGTTGGTTGTCTCACAAACGGCTGCTCTGCGGATACTAGGCGGCGTATGTTGCCGCCTTTTCGCGCTGGTGGCGGCTTGGAAGGGGTAGGGGGACAACCCTGTCTGCTGCTGAGGTAATCTCCTGTTGGTGGAGTGGCGATAAGGTCGCGTGGGCGGGCGCTCAGGTGCAATTCCCGGCTTGTTTCGGGTGGGCGAAGGCCTGAGCGTTTTTTCAGCCATGCCAGACCAGCCTTATCGCCGTCGCGTCGCGGCCCGCATTTTCGGGCAGCCCAAGCTCTACCTCATCGCGGGGATCGCCTCGATCGCCCTTGCCCAGAATCCCAAGGGGATGCCGTTTGTCTGGTACATCGTCGGGGTCGCCTTCCTCACGGTCGCGGGTTGCCGGTTGATGAAAAACTGAAGGTTGAAGAGTGACGGGGGAACGCGGCCCTTGTGCGTGTGGGGAAATCCGCCGCCACGTGCCGGGGCTACTGGTAGCGCAGACTTCCAGTCTGCTCAGTCAAGCGGGCCGGAGGCCTGCGGTATAGTGCCGAAAGATTCGCCGCCGGCGGTTACACGCCGGTCCAGTGCAGGCCGAAGGCGATCCAGAGCGGGATGGCGAGGATGCCGAGGATGGTCGTCGCCAGGATGATTTGCGCGGCGACGAGCGGTTGGCCACCGTAGTGGCGGGCGATCACCAGCGGAAACATGGCGGCGGGCATCGCGGCTTGCACGACGATCACGCGGCGCAGCTCCAGCGGGAGCGGAGCCCACTTGGCGAGCGCGAGCAGGACCAGGGGCAGGAGGCCGAGGCGCAGCAGGCAGGCGCCGAGCGTGATGCGCGGGTGCACCAGCGACTGCGGGTCGCGGAAATAGTTTTCCACGGTGGCGCCGCAGACGAGTAGGCCGAGCGGCACGAGGCACGAGCCGAGGGCATCGAGCGTGCCGGAGACGACGGTGGGCACGGGCACGCGCAGCGCGTTGAGCACGAGTCCGACGACGAGGGTGCAGGAGATGGGGTTGACGAGTTTGCGCCAGCCTTCGCGCAGCGAGAGGCCGGCGAGCATGAGGATGCCGAGCGACCAGATGGCCAGCTCGCAGCCGATGTTGTGCACGAGGAGCACGCCGAGGCTCTCGCGGCCCCAGAGCGACTCGACGATGGGCAGCGCGATGTACGCGTAGTTGCCGATGCCGACGGCAAACGCGAAGGTGCGCAGTCCGTGCCCGGCGGTGAGGCCGAGGGCGCGGCCGGCGTAGTAGCCGATGGCCATGCCGACGGCGACAGTGCCGAAGCCCACGAAGGGGGCCGAGAGAATCGTGGCGGGATCGCGCACGGCGGGGTTGCCCAGCACGGCCTTGAGCACGAGGGCTGGATAAAAGACGTTCATCAGCAGCTTGAGCAGTCCGGTCTCGGCGGCCTCCGGCAACCAGCCGGCGCGGCGCACGAAGATGCCGAGTCCGAAGATGGCAAACACGGGAAGCGTGATCGAGAGCAGCTGTGTGTACGACGTCATGCCAGAGGGCGGCATCAGAGCGCCGATGGCGGGGCGTGGGCAAAAGAAAACGCCGCACCCGGAGGGGGGCGGCGTGGGGAGGCAAGCGGTGAAGCGGGTTGCGATGGCGATTATTTTGCGGGGGCTTCGGTGGCGGGCGCGTCGTCGTCCTCGGGGGGCGGCGGCGGGGCGTCGTGACCTTCGCACGGCGGAGGCGGCATGGGGCGGCATTGTTCGCGTGGGCCGTCGTGGCGGCGCGGGCGCGCGGGGAGGGCGTCGAATTTTGCCTGTTGCTCGGGCGTGAGCTCGGCGCGGATCTTGGCGCGGAAACTTTCGCGGAGAGCCTGGGCCTTGGCGCGGGCGGCGGCGTGCTCCTTGGCTCCTTCGGCTCGGAGGGTTTTCAACGCGTCGCGCTCTTCCTGGGCGAGGG
>MWDT01000195.1 GCA_002070825.1 Verrucomicrobia bacterium ADurb.Bin122 | reverse complement strand
CCAGGTGCAGCCGTGAAACGCAGGCGGGCTTTGGCGTCCATGTCGGCGAGCGATTTCGCGAGTGGATTAGCGGATAATTCGGCTTCGACAGACACGGGAAGGTCGATTGCGCCGAGTGGCAGGCCGGCCTTTACAAGCGAGGGCAGGGTCAGTCGGTCGATTCGTAGAGCGTGCATGCCCGCGCTCGCCAGCACACGCCGGCTCACGGGATCGAGTTTCCACTCAACATCAATGGGCACCCGCTCCTCGCCGATGCGGAAGACCGCCGTCGTCACGAGCCGCTCTAGTCCGACCTGCGCGAGGTCGTCGGCATACGGCGTCACGAATGGTTGGATGCTGGGGCCGAGGAGGGGAATAAAGTCGGCTGCGTACCAGTCGGAGAGCTCGATTTCGAAGCGGGCGGCGGTCGTCGATGGGCCGGTGGCGTTGAGGATGGATTGTGCCGAGCGGAGGTCGATGCGGGCGAGTCCGAGCCGGGCTCGTCCACTGACGAGGTTGAGACGGTCTATGGAGAGATGTCTGGAGCTTTCGTCGATGCGGCCGCTGAGTGCGAAGCTCGATATGGGGAAGGGGTGGGCGAGCCACTGGGCACTGGCGCCGTGCGGGCGGAGATGTCCGGGGCCGGCTACGATGCTCCAAGTGGCCTCTTCGAGATGATCCGGCCACTGGGCTCGAAGGGAAAATTCCGCACGCATCGGAGCGTCGACATCCGGAGTGGGCAGACGCTGGAGGGCGGTCAGCTGCCACTGTGCTGCGACGAAGTCCGGGATGTTGAGTTGTGCTTGGATTCGCTGGGTCGCGGGATCGAAGTCGGCCGCGGCGCTGAGCGCGATCTGGCCTCGGTTGAGGATCACGCCCGTCTGTATCTGTGCGGTGACCTGTGGAAGTTTGCCCGCATCCTTGGCAACCAGATGCAACTCAATTGTGCTTTCTGTCAGCCCGAGCTCGTTGCGCTCCTCCGGAGTCAGTGGGATTTGGGCTGATATTTCAGACGGCAGAAGTGCGGTCAGGCTGGTGAGGGAACGTCCGGCGAGTGTGAGTTTGCCGGTTCCTATTGTCGATTGATCGCTCGTGTCCCAGGATAGACCGGTGCAGCGGAGGTCGATTGGTCCTGCGATGAGTGTGAAGGGCGCAATCTCACCTTTGGCTCCTTGCTCTGAGACGGAGGCCGAGAGGGTGATGGGCTCAATGTTGAGCGGCTGGACGAGATGGGCGGGGGCTTGGACCGTGAGTGCGGTGGTCGATAGCGCGAGCTGCGCCGAGGATATTTGGCGCGTTGCCAGATCACCGTCAGCCTGGAGTCGCAATCCGAGCCGACCCGAGATTGAGAGCGGGGCCTTGAGCGGGAGCAGGGGGAGCCATTCGTCAGGGGCGAAGTCTTGGATTCGGAGTCCCAGTTTGGCCGGTTCATCGGCGGTCATCCGCGTGGCTTCGAGTGCGATTTCGGTTCGCGGCGCCGAGTCCGAAGCCTGGACCGAAAGACTCGTGCGTAGTTGGCCGATCCAGTCTCGCACGAGGGAAAGTTGTGCTGAAAGTTCGGCGGTGGCGGTGCGGTCGTCGATGTGAAGGTTTGTCCCGGCGTGGGCTTCAAGGAGATCGGAATTGGGGCGGCTTAACGTGAGCGTAAACGCTCTGACTCCTGCTTCTTGTACTGGAGAATTCTTGGGCAGGCTGATGTCGATCGCGGCGACTTCGCAGCGCAGCGCGTGTCCGATCTGTGGCAGGATGGATGCTGGTATTTCGTTGGGGAAGGGGACCGCTGTCGTGGCGGGATGGGCATCTCCAGGAGTTCGCTTTTGTAGTGTTGAAAAAAGGCATGGGTCCCCATCGGGGCCATTGTGAAGCGAAGCGTCGATTCGTTCGACACGGCAGAGAGCGGGCAGCCAGTGTGCGTGCACGAGGTCCCTCAGTCGCCATCTGAGCTGTACGGCGCGGAGTGCGAGAGCCTCGGGCGCGGCGGCGTCGCCGATTGTGGCGGAGTCAATGGTGCATCGGGCCGTCCCGTCGAGGTGCACACGCAGCCACGGGGAACGGGCGTCGAGCATGACCCCGTCCTTGGCAGCGAATGAGCGGGCGAGGGCTGCGACCGGATGGAGTGGCCAGCCCGGCCAGAGAAGCGTGGCCACCATGAGTAGCGTGGTGGCGATCGGAATGCGAATTAGCCGGCGTATCCAAGGCCGCCGCTGTGGTGGAGCTGAATCGACAAGGGGAACGGATTCCATGGCGGGAAAGTTTCGGTGGTCCCCTTGAATTATCCGACTTTGTGAAGATACTCAACCAGTTGTCAGTAAAACCCCTAACCCCAGCCGAAATCACCATGAAGATTCCAGCGTATTCAATGTGTTTTCTCTCGGCAGCGTTGATCCTGCCTGCGTCTGTTATGTTCGCTCAGGCTCACGGCCATTTCTCCTCATCGGAGACGATCGTGGATGGCCTGCCGACATCTTCGGTCTCAATGGCAACCTCTGATACTCTTGAAATGGGTGCCTTCGTCACCCCCGACGAGATCGAACAAACATTTCCTTCGGCCCCTGATGATGAGGGATTGCCAGAGACTGTCACCGGCACGTCGGATTTGGGCGGAGCTCCTACTGCTCAGATAGATATCGAGGCAGGCGGCGGCACCGGGACCGTCGGCGACCAGGATATCGATACCTACACATTCAGAATTCCCTACAGCCTGAAGCTAAACCCGCGTGGTACGCTGCAGTTCTCCGCGCCGCTTTCGAAGACAACCTACAGGGATGCCAACGCATCTTGGGACCCCAACACTGGCGCGCTGCACCTGAGCGATGCGCATGCCTATGGGTTTGGTCTGAACCTGGGCTATGCCTATCAGGCCATCACAAAGACCGAGAGTCGGTCTTTCCGGTGGAAAGTCACCCCATCACTTGGTGTCTTTCATCGGGATTGTTCGGATTTATATCAAGGCGCCTGGGTCTATAACCTTGGGCTTTCTAGTTCCTTCGCTTGGCAATTCTCGCCAGGTTGGGTCCTCAACTTCGGCAATTCCGTTTCGTTCGCATGGAACGATGCGATCAAAGATTACCCGGATCCGATTCGTGATAATCAGCAGATGCTTTCCAACGGTGTGCAGCTCTATCGGATGCTCGGTCGGTGGACACTGTACGGCTACGTCCTCGATACCGAGGCGCTACGCGACGTATTGGTCGATTCTTACCAGACCTATGCCGTAGGTGCTGGGTTTAAGCTAACGAAAAACCGCAGCCTACGGCTGACTTTCATCTACGAGACAGGCAACGCAGGCTATCACTCGGTGCGCGGTACCCTGGGTTCCAGCTGGCGGTTCTAGTCGATTTTGCGGCACGCCGCGCCGAACATGGCGTGGCGTGCTCTAGGGCGCCATTTTTCGTGTTAGAGGGCGTGGTCAGCCCACGGGGAGTGCGCCATCGGCCTGCATCTCCTTGATCAGGCTGGATAGGAATGGCACCAGCTGCTTCTTGCGGCTGACGATGCCGGGCATGTCAAAGATGTCGTCCTGGTCAATGTGCGGTGCGGTGATTCGCCCGATGAACCCATCATCCCCCTTGACCAGCAGCACCGAGTTTTGGGTGTTGATATCGGTGACCAGCAGACTCGCAAAGAGCAGTCGCTCGGTTTTGCAGAGGTCGGCGAGGGCTGTGGAAATGGATTGCGCGTGCTTCCAGAAGTTGGCGAAGCCGAGCTCCTCGACTTGGGAAATCGAGAAGCGCGCGCCGGCCTCGGCGTAGATTTTGAAATCGGAGCGGATCACTTTCTCCGGCGGCTGGCTGAGGATGACCGAGCCGGAGGCAAAGATGACCTCGGCGAGTTCACGCGGGTTGACGTTGGCGATTGGTGCAAGCCAGCCGAGGATTTGAGCATCCTTTTCGGTGGAGGTCGGGCTGTTGAGGTTGAGCGTATCGGAGATGATGCCGCTCATCATGATGCCGGCGATCTCCGGCGAGGGCGTGCGGCCTTCGCGGCGGAACAGGTCGGCGACGATGGTGCAGGTCGAGCCGACAGGCTCGTTGATGAACAAGATCGGCTGCTGGGTGTTGAGGGCACCGAGACGGTGGTGGTCGATGATTTCGGCAATGGTGACCTGATCTGCGCCAGGGACGGCCTGCGAGAGTTCGTTGTGGTCGACCAGCGCGAGGCGGGTTTTAACCGGCTTGAGTACATCGCTCTTGCTGAGCACGCCCATGAGCCGGCCTTCGTCGTCGCGAACCATGAAGGCTGGGACATTGGTCGCCTGGAATTTTTTCCGGACTTCGTTGATCCGCAGATCCGCGCCGACTGAGACGAACTTTGTGTCGAGAAGTCCCCGGATCGTGTTGGCCGTGCGGATGACCCATGCGGTGGTGGCCGAGTCGTACGCACTGATGATGAGGCTGACGCCATTCTTCTGGGCCTGCTCCACGACTTCAGGATCGGGGGCGAGATTGCCCGTGATGACCAGGAGGCGGACGCCGATTTGAATGGAGCGTTGCTGAATATCCCATCGGTCGCCGACGATGATGACCGACTCGGATGCAGTGATGCCCTCGCTTTCCGGGATTTTGGCAAAGGAGCGGACATCCATCGCGCCGATACGCACGTAGAGATCTTGGACGGCCGCCGCATTTTCTAGGTGCAGGACTCGGGCTTTTAGTGCGCGAGTGATGTGGTCGAGGCTCGTGGTGACCTTGCGCATCTCGCGGAGAGCGCCGATGCGCGGCACGAAGTGGCCGCCGAGCTGGGTGATCGAGACTGTGCCTACGACCATCCGATCTTCTGTCACCACGGGGAGGATGCGGATGTCGTGGTGCTCAATCAGTTCGAGTGCCTCGGCGCAGGTCGCGTTGATGTCGATGGCTTTGACGTCGGGCTCCATGAGGTCGCGCACGCGCGGAGTGACATCGCTGAGGTAAAGGGGAAGGGGCTGGCGAAAGCGCTGGAGGATGGTGTCGATACGGGCGTTGGAGTTGCCGCAGCGCGCGGCGATGTAGCCGGATTCGCCGCGGGCTTCCTTGTAGGCGGCGTAGGCGATGGAGGAGCAGACTGCATCGGCATC
>MWDT01000194.1 GCA_002070825.1 Verrucomicrobia bacterium ADurb.Bin122 | reverse complement strand
GTACACCAGGCCGATGGCTTCGCGCCAGCGGTCGAGCGTGGCCATGTTGCCGAGCGTGTCGGCCACGGGCATCGCAGGGACGTCGCGCCAGCCGCCCATGAGGGCGCGCGCAAAGGTGTCGGCCTCCAGCGCGTAGAGCGGCGGCGAGGTGACGATGATCTCCTCCGGGGCGCTGCCGCCGTTCTTCTGCCAGACGATCTTTGCGTCGCCGCCGCCGATGGCGCTGAGCCAGGGGTTGGGCAGCAGGAGAGAGCCGGTGGTGCCGAGCACGCGGGCCGTGTTTTGCTGGGTGACGGTGATGCTGGTGGAGACCAGCGCGATGACGTCGTTGGCAAAGCGCAGGGTGGCGGCGGCGCACATATCGACGCCGGCTTTTTCGTGGAGCACGCCGGCACCGCTGAGCTGTTCGGGGTCGAGGAAGGGTTGCCCGCTGGCCGCGCCCGCGACGAGGCGCGCGAAGGAAACCGGGTAGCAGCCGACGTCGAGGATGCCGCCGCCGCCGAGCGTGTTGCTCCAAAGGCGGCTCGCGGGTTCGTATGTCGAGCAGAAGCCGAAGGAGGCCTCGACCATGCAAACTTGGCCGATGGCGCCGCCGCGGACGAGCTCCAGGAGCTTGGCGATCTGCGGGTGGCAGCGGTACATGAAGCCCTCCATGAGCAACACGCCGTGAGCGCGGCAGGCGGCGACGGCGGTCTCGGCCTCGGCGCGGTTGAGCCCGAGGGGTTTTTCGCAGAGCACGTGTTTGCCGGCCTTGGCGGCGCGCACGACCCACGGCACGTGGTGCGGGTGGGGCGTGGCCACATAGACGGCTTGCACGGTGGGGTCGGCGAGGAGGGCCTCGTAGCTGGAGTGCGCGCGCTCGATGCTGTGCGCCGCGGCAAAGGCGGCGGCCTTGTCCGCGCCACGGCTGGCGACGGCGACGACGCGTCCGGTCTGCGAGCGGGCGACGCCCTGGGCGAAGGTGCTTGCGATGCGGCCCGTGCCGAGGATGCCCCAGTGGAGAGAAGGGTTCATTGGGAGAAAGGGTAAACTGCCCGCACGGTGGCCGTGCGTTTTGCCGTGCGCAAGCCCTACGCTCAGATCCGCCCGTCGGGGCGTCGCCCGGCACACCGGACTGGTTTCCCAGTGCAAACAGTGGGCGGTGACTTGCCGGCGGCGGGTGCATGGGCCGTTGATCCCTAGCATGCTTCGCACGTTGCAAGAAACCGAACTGCAAACCGCGCAGGATTTCCGGTACGCGATGATGGACGAGTGCGGCATGACCTGTCACCTGCTCCCGGACTGGCGTGAGCGGACGGCGGAGATCTACGCCGACATGTACCGTCGCGGCGAGGGCATGCACGTCGGCTGGGTGGAGGACGGGCGCGTGGTGGGCACGGCGGGCGCGATGATCCGCACGGATTTTCCCTTCAACACGCTCAAAGGCGGCTGCTACGGCTGGATCATGGACGTGTACGTGCAGCCGGAGTGGCGCGGTCGCGGCATCGCCCGCCGGGTGACGCAGTCGGCGCTCGACTGGTTGCGTGCCCGCGACGTGGCGATCATCAAACTGGTGGCGTCAGATCAGGCGATGGCCCTCGGGCTGTACGAGCGCATGGGCTTCCAACGCACGAACGACATGCGCTTCGTCCCCACTGCGGCGCCCGGCTGCGCCTGAGCTGGCGGTTTACTTGGTCGCTGCCAGTGGCGGAGGCAGGCCGTCGAGCATCTGTTTTGCCGGGCCGAAGCCGGGGAAACGTTGCAACACTTCGGTGAGTGTGGCGCGCGCCTCTTCGGTGGCGCTGCGGGCGAGCTGCACGCGGGCCACGCAGAACGGCAGCCACGGGCTCACGGGAAAGTTGGCGGCATCCACGCGATAGTATTTTTCGGCGAGGCGGAGCTCGCCGGCGCGCTCGGCCATCTCGGCCATGTCGTAACCCGTGGAAAGCGGGTCGAGCCGGTTGGCCTCGTCGGCGTGGCGCCAGGCAGCCTCGGAGTTTTTGCCGGTGGGGGTCGTGAGATGGTAGCGCATCAGCGCCATCTGGATCTCGGCATTGGTGGGCGCGAGCTCGGCGGCGCGTGTAAGCCGGGAAAACGACTGCGTGGCGAGCTCGGTGCGCGCAGGGCCTTCACTGGCGTTGGCCTGATCGAGCAGCGCGAGGCCGAGGAAGGTCAGAAACGAGGCGTGGTCAGGTTTGAGCGCGACAGCACGTGCCAGGCTGGCGACGGCTTCGTCGCTGCGTTTCTGGCTCAGGCGGATGCGTCCGAGCAGCGCCAGCGCGTCGGCATCGGTGCAGGCCGGGTCGGCGACGAGCGGGGTGACGAGTTTCTCTGCGGTGGCGATGTCGTTTTTCTCGAAGGCGGAGATGGCCTGCACGTAGGGCGACGGCGCGAAAAAGGCATCGTCATCCTCGGCAAAAGCGTGGCAGGTGCTGGCGAGCAAGGCGGCGAGCAGGAGCGTGTGTTTCATGGCGAAATGCGGCGCGTTCATAACGTGACCCACGGTTCGATCACGTACTCGTAGCGGTCGCCCACGGCGCGTGCGTGGCCGAGGGCGGGGAAAGGCAGGTGCGCGCCGAACAGACGCAGGCGCTCGGTCGCCGCGCGGGCGAAGACCCGTTGCCGCGTGGCGACGGCGAGGGCCGGCTGGGTGTCGGAGAGGATCGACCACTCGGGATGCGCGAATGACAGCACGTGGTGGTGCGCGACGTCGGCGATGTGCAGCATGCGGTCGGCGCCCTCGCCGATGAGCAGGCCGATCTGGCCGGGCGTGTGGCCGGGCAGGTCGATCACTTCGAAGCCGGGGACTGGGCGGTCGCCTTCGGCGACAAACTCCCATCGGCTGGCGAGCGGCGTGAGCGCGGCGCGTGCGCCCTCAATCATGCCGCGGCGGCCACCGTCGTCGAAAAACGTGCCGGAAAGATCGGGTGTCTCGCCGGTCCAGAAATCGTACTCGCGGCGGCTGATGAAATGTCGGGCGCGGGGAAACGCGGGCTGTTTGCCGGAGGCGTCGAGCAGGCCGCCGCAGTGGTCGAAATGCGCGTGGGTGAGAAAGACGGCGGTGATGTGCTCCGGCGACACGCCGACGGCGCGCAGGTTGGCGGCGAGCCAGCCGCCCGAGTTGCCGAAGGTAGCGCCGCAGCCGGTGTCGACCAGCACGAGGTCGCTCGCGGTGCGCACGAGCAGCATGGAAAACGGCAGGCGCACGAGGTCGTCGGGCACGAAGGCTTCGCGCAGGGTGGCTCGCATCGCGTCGTCGGTGGTGGCGTTGCGATAGAGGGAGCTGGAGACGCCCGGCGCCATGCCGCCGTCGCTCAACGCCACCGCCTCAAATGCAGCGATTCTGAATCGGTAGTGGCCGGGTTGCCCGCCGCTCAACGCAGGCGGAGCCGACGGTGCGGCGGCGGCCAGGTACGATGGGGCCAGCCCGGTGGCCAGTCCGGCGAGACCGAGGAAGCGGAGCGCGTCGCGTCGCGAGAGCTCCGGGGGGAGAGCGTGGGGGCGTGTCATGATGCCGCCGAGCACAACACCGGCACCGGGAAAACTCCCGCCAGAAACACGGCTTGAGCTTTTTCGGCGTGCCCGGCCATGCTCGGCGCATGTTGACCAAGGCCGACACGCAGCGTCTGCGCTCCCTCCGCGAAAAGAAACACCGCGAGGCGGCCGGGCTGTTTGTCGTCGAAGGCGAGAAGGTCGTGGGCGAGCTGCTCGCGGCGGAGTTGCCCTTCGTGGAGGTGTACGCGACGGAGGCGTGGCGTGGGCGCTGCACGCAGCGCGTGACGCCGGAGGAGATGGCGCGCATCAGCCACTATCCGACGCCGTCGAGCGTGCTCGCGCTGGGCCGCATCGTGCGGCAGCCGCTTGAGGCCGGCGCGCTGGAGCACGGACTGACGCTCGCGCTCGATGGCGTGCAGGACCCCGGCAACGTGGGCACGCTGCTGCGCATCGCCGACTGGTTTGGGCTGACGCGCGTGGTGTTGTCGCCGGACTGCGCGGATCTTTTCGGGCAGAAAACGATCAACGCCAGCATGGGCTCGTTTGCGCGCGTGACGGCGCACACGGTCGATCTCGCCGAGGTGCTCGCGGGAGTGCGCGTGCCGGTGCTCGGTTGCGATCTGGCGGGCGAGGACGTGCACACACTGCGGCCGCTGCGCGATGCGGTGGTGGTGATCGGCAGCGAAGGACGCGGGCTCTCGCCGGCGGTCCGTGCGTGCGTGACTCAGTTTATCACGATCCCGAAGTACGGCGGCGCGGAGTCGCTCAATGCGGGCGTGGCCGCTGCGATCGTCTGCGACAATCTGCGGCGCGCGCTGGCGTGACGGTTACTTCTTTTTGCTTTCGCCGGAGCTTTTCGAAGGGCTCTTGCCGCCGCTGCTGCCATTGCCGCCGCCGAGGACCATGAGCCCGGCGATCACGCCGATGGCGAAGACGCCAAAGTAGATGATGGCGGCGGGCTGCTTGATGTCGTGATCGAAGAGTATCGGGAAACGAAACGGGATGGTCGCGGTGTTGGTCATGCCGATGTAGACGACGACGAAGGTGGCGGCCAGAAATACGAGGGCGCGGAGGAATAGTTTCATGGTGTAAAGGGTCTGACTGGAGCGCGGGATCAGGCGGCAGCCGGGAGCGGGACGTCAAGCGCGGCGGCGATGGCGCGGAAGAGTTCGTCCTCCTCCGGCGTGATGGTGCCGTCGTGCCCGATGACGTGGGCGGCGGCGATGAGGGTGCGCTTTTTGATGGGGAGCGAGGCGGCGGCCAGGCGGTCGAGCGCATGGTCGAGGAGTTCGAGTGCGGCGATGCCGTTGGGCAGGAGCGCGAGCGGGACCTCGATCATCTTCAGATGGGCGGCGCCGTAGGCGAAGGCGCGCGCGGCGGCGGCTTGATCGGAGGCGCCGTTGATCCAGGCGAGTGCGGAGAGCACCGCGGCGATGTCGGCGGCGACGGCGTTGAACGAATAAAGTTGGGTCGCGGCCGTCGGGGCCTGGGCGAGGCGGAGGTGGCCCGAGAGTGTTTTGTGCAGCGCAAACTCGAAGGGCGACACGCGGCCATCGGCGTGGATGA
>MWDT01000193.1 GCA_002070825.1 Verrucomicrobia bacterium ADurb.Bin122 | reverse complement strand
ACGGGATTGTGGACATGGCCGCTCAGCACGAGGCGCGGGGGCCGCTCGGCCCGCCACACGGTGCTGTCCGGGTCGCCGTGGTCGCGCTCCGCCGCCACACGGGAGACCGCGAGGCCGGCCGGGGGCACGTGCATGACCCAGATGTCGGCGTCGGGCGTCTCCGCCGATCGTGCCCCATGCACGGCGAGCGTGAGGCCCCGCAGTTCGAGGCGCTCGCCGTCGACGTGCACGGCGGGACCCGCCAGGGCTCGGAGCCACGTCGCCGGCGCCCAGCGGCTCTCCCGGTCGTCCCAGAGGAGGTCGTGGTTGCCGCTGCAGATGCAGAGGGGTTTGTGATGCCCGCGGATCCATCCGCCGATCCAGTCGGCCTGTTTGGCGGGGGCGGCCGGATGCGCGTGGTCGAGGAGATCGCCCGCGATCACGAGGACGTCGTGGCGTGGAGCGAATACGCTCAGCCAATGGAACCAGCGTTTGTCGAAATGAAGGTCGCTGACGTGGAGAATCGTCATGGTGAACGGAGCGTGCGGTTGCGTCGCCGGGGGGCCGCGCGCCGGTCTCGCCGGCCGCGGATGGGCCAAAGCAGGCGCGTCAAAGCGCCTGCGCTAGGTGCGCGATGGCTGGAGCCCGATCACTCCCCGGGGTTCTGCGCGCCGGACGTGCTTCAGCACGTCTGCGCAGGGCGGGTGTGACCGGGTGCCGCATGACAGATACACGGCACCGGGCCCGCAAGGCGGCAGGGGATATGTGGTGCGACGGTGTTCATGTCAGGCAGGGAATGAAGCCATGCAACCCCGGCCGACAGGCCTGTCAAGCCCGATGTTTCGTTGTATCCAATAAATGATTGCGAATGGGGCGACCATTGCCCGGGACGCGCCCTCCGGGACGGCCGCCGCCAGGCGGCCCTGCGCTGGCGCGGCCACGCGCTGCGACCGGCCGCTGCCGGCCCGCGCCGCTCGACAGGAGCGGAAAATGCGGCCTAGTTCCGCGGCGCAGGCGAGCGCGGTGGAGGGTTTGAGGAGTTGCACGCCGTAGGCGTGATGGGAGAGGCGGGCGCGCGTCATGGCGCGGTGGATTTGCGCGGAGGGCAGGAGCGCGGGATCGACGAGCTGGCGCCAGGCGTGGCGCACGGCGTCGGCAAAGACGGGGTGCGGCAGGCCGCGGTCCATGAGGCGCGCCAGCGGCAGGAGGCGCGAGAAGATCGGGCGGGCGAGCTGGGGCAGCGGCTTTTCTCCGTCGGGCGAGAAGAGCGTGAGGCCGGGCTGGCGGCCGGCGGGCGTGTCGTCGAAGCGGGCGATGGGGATGCGGTCCGGGTCGGGCAACGCGGGCGGCATGCTGAGCGGCCAGAGAAACTCGCCCTGGCGCGCGAGCACGGACTCGACCTCCTGCTGGATGTCCGCGAGCGAGCGCAGCGCGGCGGCGACGGAGGTCTGCGGCGGCGTGACCATCTCGACCTGGCTCTCCGAGAAATCGACGGTGATCGTGGGATTCGCGAGCTTGTCGCCGAAGGCGGCCGGGTGCGGCGTCTGCGCGAGGGTGCCATCGGCGGTCACGCGGAGGGCCTCGCGTTCGATCCCGAAAAGGCCGGAGCGGAGCATGGCGCCGGTAGTGTGGAGGGCGAGCCAGTCGATGGAAACGCCGGGGGTGCCGGTGGGGGTGGAGTCGGTCGGGTGCATGGGGACTCTATTGTTTTAGTAGTTTAGGCTTCGAGAAGCATCGAAGTTTACGGCGAAAAAGAGAGGGTGAGAAAACGGGCGGGCGGGCGCCGGGGCGGGTTAGGATTTCAAGGCCGACTCGGCGAAGTCGGCGATGGCGGCCAACGCGTCGGCGTTGACGGTGCACAGGAAGGTCTGGCCGTTGCGGCTGGTGGTGATGAGCCCGGCGTTTTGTAGTTCCTTGAAGTGATGCGAGACGGTCGAGGGCGACAGGGCAATGGAGCAGCAGGTGCGGGTGAAACAACGCTCGACGCCGGCGCAGGGATCCTCGATCTGGCCGGTGGCGCTTTTGGCCTGCCACTCGCAGAGCATGCGGAAAATCCGCAGTCGTTGCTCATTGGACAACGCCTTGAAGATTTTCGCGAGTTGCTCGTCTTTCATGCTTCGATGACTGTCGAAGTACACGCGCCGCGTCAAGCCGGATCTGCGAGGGTGGGCGGTCGACGCTCAGCGGGCCGATGGGGCGTGGTTGCCGGGCAGAGCGGAGCGTGGGGGCCGCTGCTTGCCTTGCTCCTGCGCACCGACCAGCGGCCGTGACATCGGGTTGCTCGCCGGCAAACTCATGCGCTGAAAACCGCCGCGCCCAAGCCGCGCCTCCACTACCAACAGCCCGTATCGCTGGCGTGATCGTACCATCCAACGTGACCGCCAAGCGCACCTTGTCGGGCTCGCACGGTGATGGCGGCGTTTGTGGTCGAGTAGGGGGCGGCGGGATCGAACGGCCGCCTTGTCAAAAGTTAAGCCCCCCCCTCAATCCCCCCAGATCGCGCTCGACCTCCGGCGGCAGTTCCGCGAACTGGGTGCCGGAACCAATCGGCATCCCCATGGGCAACATCCTCGTTCTCTTTCACTCGAAGAGCGGCAACACCGCCAAGATGGCTGCCGAGGTCGCCGCCGGCGCCGCACGCATCCCGGGCATGGAAGTGCGGCTACGCTCCGTCGCCGAAGCCACGGCCGAGGATGTCCGCTGGTGCCACGGCATCGCCGTCGGTTCCCCGGTGAACATGGGACTCGTCGCCTGGGAGATGAAGCAGTTTTGGGACACCAAGATGCCCGACGACTGGAGCAAGCTCGACGGGCGCATCGGCTGCGCGTTCAGCTCGCAGGGCGGCTGGGGCGGCGGCGCGGAGATCACCTGCCAGTCGATCCACACGATTCTCGTCAACTTCGGCTTCCTCGTCTTCGGCCTGCCCGACTATGTGGCCCACCAGTTCAATGTGCACTACGGCGCCACCCTCTCCGGCGAACCCCGCGAACCGCGCGAGATCGAGGCGTGCCGCCGCCTCGGCCAACGGCTCGCCGAGTGGGTCGCAGTCTATGTCGACGGCCGCAAGGAAGAGCATCCGCTCACCTCCGGGCGCCCGCGCTTTCCGTGGTGACACCGCCGCGACTCACCCGCGCTGCGCCCAGGAAAAAGGCCGGTGCGGGCGCTCTCGCCACGGATCTTCGAGACACTCAGGGCGCCGCTTCCGGCTTCATCGTGAGGGTTTGTCGCAGGGACACTGGAAGTGTGCGGTGGACCCCGGACCTGAGACAGCGGGGACGGGTTGGTTAGTTATAAAGGGGCAAATTGAGTGTCCCTTGGGTAAGCCCTCACCGGGGTTCCGAGGAGGGTAGAGGGGGGCCCGAGGGACTGGCCCTAGGCCCCCTCGATCTTGACCTCTTCGGCCGCCAGACGAATGCGCTCAGGAAGAGGCACGGGGCAGGCCGGTTTAGTGCCGACGCAGACGCTCCGACACCCACCCCTTTATCGCAATACAGGCCGCCCAGAGTGTACCTGGAATCACGACGCACGTCAGAAACATCGGGAGAAAACCATCGTCCCATAGGTAGCGCACCACGTGCGGTGTGCCCGCGCAGGCGAGTATCACACACCAGATTGCGCACAGAATTAGTACAGGCACCGTCATATGGCCAATGTCGTCGAAGTCATCGTAGAGCTCAAGAATCGACTCGATTCTGGGGCCACCGCTTCGCGGGACGGTCTGGAGCGGCTTGGCCGCGCGCGGCACAGTTTGGTTTAAGGGGGGCAGGGTGACTCTCCCTTGAACAAACCCGGTTTGATAGTGGCAACCGCGAATGGGCGGTAAGCTCGGCCGAGCTTACGAGGATACGCGAATGGACGTCTTCCAAATTTTCTATCATGAAAAAGCCGCATTGACTGCGGGATATTCATGGTATTCTTTATGGCTGTGATTGATCGCCGCACCGACTTCGAATTGGTCCGCACCGCGCTGAAGCGCAGTCGGGTGGTTGCGTTGCTTGGGCCGCGCCAGTGCGGCAAGACCACGCTCGCCCGGCAGTTCGTCCCAGTGGAGTCGCTCAACTACTTCGACCTTGAAGATCCAGCGAGTCTAGCCCGGTTGTCGGAGCCCGACACTGCGCTGCGGTCCCTGAAAGGTCTGGTGGTGATCGACGAAATTCAGCGTCGCCCCGACTTGTTTCCATTGCTCCGGGTGCTGGCCGACCGCAATCCGCTCCCGGCGCGCTTTCTCATTCTCGGCAGCGCGGCGCCAGAGCTGTTGAAACAGTCTTCAGAGAGCCTCGCGGGGCGGCTGGAAACCGTCCCATTGGAAGGCTTCCGGCTGGATGATTTGGGTGCGGCCGGGCAAGCCCGGCATTGGTTGCGCGGTGGCTTCCCCCTTTCGTACACGGCTCGCACCGAGCTCGATTCGCTCACTTGGCGGCGTCAGTTCCTCCAGACCTTTCTGGAACGGGACATGCCGCAGCTTGGGGTAACGATTCCTTCCATCGCCCTCAGGCGATTCTGGAACATGGTCGCTCACTATCACGGCCAGATTTGGAACGCGGCTGAGCTGGCTCGCGCGCTGTCCGTCAACGAATCCACCGTGCGCCGCTATCTCGACCTGATGACGGGCGTGTTCATGGTCCGACAATTACCACCGTGGTTTGAGAACCTCGGCAAACGTCAGGTGAAGGCCCCGAAAATCTACGTGCGCGACAGCGGCTTGTTACACGCCTTGCTCGGCGTGGGGAATCAACGCGATCTCGAGCATCATCCCAAGGTGGGGGCGTCGTGGGAAGGTTACGCCGTCGAGGAAGTGCTCAAGGCGTTGCGCCCCGACGAAGCTTATTACTGGGCGACCTACAACGGCGCGGAGATTGACCTGGTGCTTTTCAAGGACGGCCGGCGTATCGGAGTCGAGTGCAAGCGTGCCGACGCTCCGACACTCACCCCCTCAATGCGCATTGCCCTCTCCGATCTGAAGCTTGATGAGCTGCACGTCGTGTACCCTGGAGAGAAACGTTACACGCTGACCGATAAAGTTGAGGTCGTCCCGCTGGCGGAGCTGGTGGGCGCTAGCGAAGGGTAACGGG
>MWDT01000192.1 GCA_002070825.1 Verrucomicrobia bacterium ADurb.Bin122 | reverse complement strand
CTGAGCAGACTGGAAGTCTGCGCGACAACTGGCCACGACACTCGCACCGTTGGGCGGCCCTTCGACCGTCTTCCCTGCCCCCTCATTTACAGGCGATTGAGGGGATTGTCGTGGCGCGGTTTGGTCCCGCAGCATCGAAAAGCTGCAAACCGTCCTGTCGTCACTGGCCTTCAGCAGGCCAGCAGCTTATGCAGTCATTTTCAGCCTGTCCCTGAACGGACCCGACCGGATGCTACTCGGCCTTGGATGACTGACCGCGCCCGCCTTTTTAGGGCTTGATATTAAAACCTAAAACCTGACCCCTTCTGCCTTTCCCTACTACGGACCCCTATTACGGCCTTTTTTAGAATTCTTCGGGAGATATCTTGCTCGTTTGTAGATTACCATTAAGGACCTTGTAGAGAGTCAATGTATACCCAGAAACATGATTCCCGATGACTTGGAAGTCGAATGATGAATCTGCCTTTGAGTATGCGGTTTCAGGACCGAATAAATGCTCGGGTCCATACCAGCGTTCTCCCGAGGCATATTTGATTCTGTAGGTGCCCAGCGGTACATCGAATGTAGCTGTGCTGCCACCATGCACGAAAACTGAAAGCACATCTTTACCGCTGTTGTAATCACTAAGCTTTACGAGATAGTGTGAGCCCAATGAAGACTTGATCTCTAACGGTGCCACGGGGTCACCCGCAGAATACCACGTAATCTTTCCATGATTTGGGAGCGGCTGTTCTGTCTCGGTGAACGGTGGGCGATCAGGTCTCGAAGGCGAACGATAGTCGTCAGATGAATAGGAGTATGATCCGTCACCGGATGATCGTGAGTCCTTCGATCTGGTGCTATGCGACGAACGAGACGCGTCAACGATCCACGCCAGAAGTCCGATTCCAATGATGGCAATCCAAGCCCATGTAGCGCCAGATATGCGGGATGATTTCTCCTTACGTGGTGAGTTTTCGACCTGCCCAAGAACATGACGACACTTGCCGCATACAGCGACGCAACCGCGTGGAATCTCGCCAATCCGATTCTGCGCCCCGCACTGTTTACAGGTGATTACCATTGCCATTCTTGGTTGCTACAAGGAGTTCGTATGCCTCGTTGAGCTGCTTAGACTTCTCGTGCGCAAAGTGCTGCAGCTCAGGCTGCGATCTCGTATAAATATCGGGGTGATACTTCTTGATTAGCTGACGGTAAGCCTTCTTAAGCTCTTCCGCACTTGATTGCGCCGTGACACCCAACACCTTCCGGGCTTGTGCTAAGCGTGGATCGACTTTGGGAATTGTGGAGGCGGGTTCTTGACGTGGTGGATGCTGTGGTTGGCGATCTCGACGACGTTGGGGGATGCCGTAAGTTCCGAAACGAACCTGCTCGGCAAACTCATGAAGCACTTCCCGGCGGAACTGGCGTGGCACTTTTCTGAGTGCTGTAAATGGATACCATTTTCCAGATGAATCACCCTCGAAAAGAAATCCGGTGTCTTTTGCATCCTGCCAAGTTGCTGGAACGAACAGGCAAAGGCGCAAATAGAGCCAAGTAGGCAGCGGCGACAGAGGGCAGACAATGGCCTTAAAGAGAAGGTAAAGGCAGCCGATCCAGATTCCAACACAGGCAATCCATTCGATTGGCGTTCGCACACCGTTTGGAAAGTCCTTAGAAATTGAATTCCAAACGGGTTCCAAAATTGAAATGGCTGCGGCGGCAAGCCCGAATCCGCCAATGAGAATGACGCCCCACCCAACGATTACTTGGTGAAGCAGATTGAAGCCGTGGGTGTATCGAATGGTAGCCATCTATTCTGCCGAACAGAGTTATTCACCCTTACTGCGTTTCATGACCTGAATTGGGATGAAGCTTTTGGGCATGGGGTTGTGGGTTTCTAAGGAAGATTTTTGAGTTCGCATCGGGGTGATGCGGGGGCGGCTGCGAGGCTTTGATGAAGATCAGGGAAACCCTGGAAGTCGAGCTTGTTGGTGAGCGGGAAAAACGAAGAGCGAAAAGTGAAAAGTGAAGGGTGAAAGCAGGGGCACGAGACGGCGTCTCTGCGCATCCCCCCGGTGGGGTTGTTGCGGACGCCGCTGGTTTTCTCCGTGCCCTTTGAGCCTTGGTGGTGAAATCCGGCTCGAAACCCTCGTTGACCTGACCACCGGGCACGCTAGGGTGCGGGCATGCCGCTCTTGAGCCATCCTGAACTCCAAAAGCTTTCGAATCATCAGAAGCTCAAGTTGGCGGATGAACTGTGGCAGGCAGGCATCAGCAACACGATGCCAGTGACTGAGCCTCAGAAGCGGCTGCTCAACGAACGTTGGGCCTCGTACCGCACCGGGAAATCGAAACGTCTGAGTCTGGCAGAATTGGCGGACAAGGTTGACCGGCGATGAAAAGCCAGAGGGTAGAAGCCCTCGAAGAGGTCGTCGAGGACCTGCGGTATGCGCAGGATTTTTACCTTTCCTGGCGCGCTGACGGTGCGGACTACTTCAAGGCGCGGTTCGATGAAACCGTCGCATGGCTCGAATGGAATCCCGAGCTCTTTCCCTGCATGTTCCGGAGCTTCCGGCGGGCGATCATCCGCAATACGTATTTCGCCATCTTTTATGTCATCGAGCCGGACGTCACTACGCTGGTGGCTGTCGTCGACCTGAGGCAAAGGCCGTCGAGGATCCGCAAGCTGGCACGCACGCGCCGTTGAGGCGCCGCGGGCGATTCACCCGCCGTCCAGTGGCGATTGCGCGCTGCCGTGGTTTTCTCCGTGCCCTTTGTGGCTTGGTGGTGAAATCCAGCCGCGCGTCTGCGGTGGGGCGGGGCTCAGAGCTTGAAGCTGGCGCTGAGCTGGAGGACGGCGCTGAAGATCGCGAAGGCGAGGAAGCCCACGAAGACGAACACGGCCAGCAGCATGGCGCTGGCAAAGACACGCGTCATCCCCTGGAGCTGTTGCGAGACGCGCGCCTGGTAGTTGCGGGCGATGTCTTTGAGGCTGGGGACGATGTTGCCGGTGTTTTCGCCGACGGTGAGGCGGTCGATCACGAGGTCGGGGAAACAGCCGGTGTGGCCGAGGGCGAGCGAGAGGGATTCGCCTTCCATGACGCGGTCGATGGCGTCGGCAAAGGCGGCGCGGTGCACGCGGTTGTCGATCTGGCGCTCGGTCATCTTGAGGGCTTCGACGGTGGTGATGCCGTTTTCCAAGAGCACGGAGAGCGTCTGGCTGATGGCGAGGACGGTCTGGGCGGTGACGAAGGAGCCGACGACGGGGAGGCGCAGGAGCCAGGCGTCGCTGGCGGCGCGGCCGGCCTCGGAGGCGCGCCAGCGCCAGGCGGAGGCGAGGAAGAAGACGGCGCCGATCACCAGGAAGATGCCGTAGTGCAGGGCGAGATCGGAGGCGCCGATGAGCAGTTGCGTGGAAAACGGGAGGCGTCCGCCGAGCGAGGTGAAGAGGACCTGGAGCTTGGGGAGGAGGTAGGTGAGGAAGAGGATGATGACGCCGCCGGCCACGCACATCATGAAGAGCGGGTAGGCCATGGCGTTGAGCAACTGGCGGCGGAGCTCGCGGACCTCGGTGAGGTGCTCGATGAGGCGGCCGAGAGTGGAGTTGATGGAGCCGGTGGCCTCGGCGGCGGCGATGAGGTTGACGGAGGAGGCGTCGAAGACGTGCGGGTACGCGGCCATGGCGCGGGAGAGCGGGGCGCCCTCGCTGAGGCGTTCCCAGAGGCCGCCGCAGAGGGCGCGCAGGGCGGGCTCCTTGAGGCGCACGGAGAGCAGGCGGACGGCCTCGCCGGCGGAGAGCCCGCTGCTGGTGAGGTCGTGGAGGGCCTGGAGAAACGGCAGGCGCTCGCGGCTGCGGAGCTTGACGGCGGAGGCGGCGACGGGCGGCTCGGGGACGGGTTGCGCGGAGGCGGATTTGGCGGAGCCGGGCTTGCGCGCGGGGGCTTTGGCGGCGGCGTTGGACTCGTCGAGCCGGAGGGGCGTGAGGCCGCGTGCGGCGAGCAGGCGGAGGGCATCGCGCCGGCTGGGGGCTTCGAGGGTGGCGCTGGAGGTGGCGCCCTGGCGGTCGCGTGCGGTGTAGGTGAACTTGGGCACGGGGCTATTTCTCCGTGACGGTGATCACGCGGAGGACCTCCTCCATGGTGGTGTAGCCGGCGAGAATCTTTTCCCAGCCGCTTTGCTGGAGGGTGCGCATGCCCTGGCCGCGGGCGCAGGCGGAGAGGGCCCGGGTGCTCTCGCGTTTGAGCACGAGGTCGTGGATCTCCTCGGTGGGCGTGAGGATCTCGAAGAGGCCGATGCGCCCGCGGTAGCCGCTGCCGCGGCAGCGGTCGCAGCCGCACGGCGACATGAGCGTATCGACGCGGTCGGCCTCGGTGGGATCGAGCCCGAGGACTTCGAGGGTGTCGCGGAGCTTGGTGCGGTTGACGGGTTGGGGCTTGGCGCACTCGGGGCAGAGGCGGCGCACGAGGCGTTGCGCGATGACGAGCTCGATGGCGGAGGTGACGAGGAAGGGCTCGATGCCCATGTCGATCAAGCGGGTGATTGCGCCGGGGGCGTCGTTGGTGTGCAGGGTGGAGAACACCAAGTGGCCGGTGAGCGAGGCGCGGATGGCGATGTCGGCGGTTTCGCGGTCGCGGATTTCGCCGACCATGATGACGTCGGGGTCCTGGCGGAGGACGTGGCGCAGGGCGCTGGCGAAGGTGAGGCCGATCTCGGGGCGGACCTGCATCTGGTTGGCGCCGGGGACCTCGTACTCGATGGGGTCCTCGATGGTGATGATGCGCAGGTCGGTGGAGTTGATCTCGCGCAGGAATGCGTTGAGGGAGGTGCTCTTGCCGGAGCCGGTGGGGCCGGTGACGAGGATGATGCCGTGCGGGTAGTTGAGCACGCGGACGATCTGGCGCTGCTCTTCCTCGCTCATGCCGAGCTTGGCCATCGAGTAGGCCTCCTTCTTGGTATTGAGGAGGCGCAGCGAGATGGACTCGGCGTAGATGGTGGGGACGGTGGAGACGCGGATGTCGAGGTTGGCGCCGCCGGTCTTGAAGTTGATGCGGCCGTCCTGCGGGAGGCGTTTCTCGGAGATGTTGAGGCGCGCCATGATTTTGAGGCGCGAGATGATG
>MWDT01000191.1 GCA_002070825.1 Verrucomicrobia bacterium ADurb.Bin122 | reverse complement strand
CTCGGCCTCAACGACGACACCGTCTTCGCCCTAGAAAAAGCCACGCACAACCCGCGCTTCGCCTGGGACTGCTACCGCCGCTTCATCCAGATGTACGGCGACGTCGTGCTCGGCGTGCAGAAACGCGCCGGCGAAGACCACGAGCCTTTCGAAACCGTCATCGAACGCCTCAAGCAGGAGCGCTACGGCCAGGCCTGCCTCGACGACACCAAACTCGCCACCAGCGACATCAAGGAGCTCGTCATCCGCTTCAAGGAACTGGTCCGGCAACGCACTGGAAAGGAGTTTCCCTCCGACCCGTGGCAACAGCTCACAGGCGCCATCGGCGCCGTCTTCGGCTCGTGGATGAACGACCGCGCCATCGTCTACCGCCGCAAGTACGGCATCCCGCACGAGTGGGGCACCGCCGTCAGCGTGCAGGCGATGGTCTTTGGCAACACCGGCGAGCAGTCCGGCTCCGGCGTTGCCTTCACCCGCGACCCGGCCTCCGGCGAAAAGGTTTTCTACGGCGAGTTTCTCATGAACGCGCAGGGCGAGGACGTCGTCGCGGGCGTGCGCACGCCCGCCCCCGTGCAACAGCTCGCGAAGATCATGCCCGGCGCCTTCAAGGAACTGGAGCGCATCCGCCGCACGCTCGAAACGCGTTTCACGGACATGCAGGACTTCGAGTTCACCATCCAGGACCGCAAGGTCTACATGCTCCAAACGCGCAACGGCAAACGCACCGGCGTCGCCGCCGTGCGCATCGCCGTCGAGATGGTGAAGGAAAAACTCATCTCCTGGCAGACCGCCATCAAGCGCGTGCCCGCCGACCAGCTCGACCAGATCCTCGCCCCGATTTTCGACCGCGCCGCCATCAAGGAGGCACAGGCCATCGCGTCCGGCCTGCCCGCCGGCCCCGGCGCCGCCTGCGGCAAAATCTATTTCAACGCCGACCGCGCCGTAGAAGCCGCCGCGCACGGGCAAAAAGTCCTGCTCGTGCGCGTCGAGACCTCGCCCGAAGACCTGCGCGGCATGATCGCCGCCGAGGGCATCCTCACCGCCCGCGGCGGCGTCTCCTCCCACGCCGCGCTCGTCGCCCGCCAGATGGGCAAGGTCTGCGTCTGCGGCGTCAGCGCCCTCCAGGTCGATTACGACGCGCGCAAACTCACCGTCGGCTGCCAAAACTTCGAGGAAGGCGACTTCCTCTCGATCGACGGCACCTCCGGCCTCGTCTACGCAGGAGAAGTCCGCACCGCGCCCTCCGAAGTCATCCAGGCCTTGGTGCACGGACGCGTGGAGTCGCGCCAGAGCCGCGTTTACCGAAACTACGCCCAGCTCATGAGCTGGTGCGCCAAGGTCACCCGCCTCCAAGTCCGCACCAACGCCGACACCCCCGAGCAGGCGCGCCAGGCCGTCTGCTTCGGCGCCACCGGCATCGGCCTCACGCGCACCGAGCACATGTTTTTCGAGGGAAACCGCATCGACGCCATGCGCGAGATGATCCTCGCCGACAACCTCGACGCACGCAAAGCCGCCCTCGCCAAACTGCTCCCCTACCAGCGCGAGGATTTCCTGGGGATTTTCAAAGCCCTCAAAGGTTTCCCGGCGACGATCCGCTTCCTCGACCCGCCGCTCCACGAGTTTCTCCCGCACACCAAGGAGCAGCAGCTCGACCTCGCCAAAAAGCTCGGCATCTCCGTCGAGAAAATCATGACGCGCGTGCACGAGTTGGAGGAGTTCAACCCCATGCTCGGTTTCCGCGGCTGCCGGCTCGGTATCCGCTACCCGGAGATCACCGAGATGCAGGCGCGCGCCGTCTTCGAAGCCGCCGCACAGGCGAAAAAAGAGGGCGTCAAGGCGCTGCCCGAAGTGATGATCCCGCTGGTGGGCTTCAAGCGGGAGCTCGAGCTCCAGGTGGCCCTCGTCCATGAGGTCGCCCGCCAGGTGCAGGCCGAGCAAAAGGTGAAACTCGCCTACAAGGTCGGCACCATGATTGAGGTGCCACGCGGCGCGCTCACCGCCGACCAGATCGCCGAAACCGCCGAGTTTTTCAGCTTCGGCACCAACGATCTCACCCAGACCTGCCTCGGCATGTCGCGCGACGATTCGGGGGCCTTCCTCGGCGCCTACCAGGAGGCGGAGATTTTGAAGAAAAACCCCTTTGCCTCACTCGACACAGAGGGCGTCGGCGCGCTCATGCAGATCGCCATCGCCAAAGGCCGCCAGACGCGCCCCGACATCAAGCTCGGCATCTGCGGCGAGCACGGCGGCGACCCCGACTCGGTAAAGTTCTGCCACCGTCTTGGGCTGACGTATGTCTCGTGTTCGCCCTACCGCGTGCCCGTCGCCCGCCTCGCTGCCGCGCAAGCCGCCGTCGCCGACCTCGTAAAAAAATAGCGCCTCCGCCGCAGACTTTTCTCGAGAATGCCCCGCGCCCCCCAAGGCGCGGGGCGTTTTTTAAGACACTGGGAGTGAGGATAAATGGCCCTAAAAATCCGGCCACAAGGTAGGGTATTCCCCTGCATTACCCTAAGGGGAAACCCTACTCCCGTCGATAAAACAGCCCGCGCAACAGGAATAATACGCACCAAATACTACGTAGGAATAACCCTACGAATTGGTGGTATGACCCCTCCTGTATGTCGCTCATACCCATGAAATCCCAAAAGCTCAGCATCAAGCTCGCCCTTGGCTTTGGCGTGCTCATCCTCATCACCGTATCCCTTGGCCTTACGGCCATTTGGAATATGCGCAACGGCGCCCGTGCCGCCGCCGATATATCGACTGCCGGAGTCCCGGAAGTCACCATGATCGGCGATATCGAACGATCCAACCGATTGCTCATGTATGAGATACGCGGCTATGGCCTCAACGAAGATCCGGCTTTCCTCACCCGCGGCCAGCAGCATCTGGCCAACTTGAAGAAGAACCTCACCGCCGCACAGGAAGCCGGCACCCAGAATCCCCGACTGGCCAACCTCAAGGCCGCCGCACAGGAGTTTTCCGCCCGCATCGCCGACTACGAGAAACTCGTGCAGCAGACCGCCACTGCGACGGCCGCCATCAAGGCTGATCGCGAAACCCTCAATGCCGCAGCCAAACTCCTCATGGAAAAGCTAGTGGGCTTTGCGACCACACAACAACAAGGACTCAAGCACGAAGCCGCCACCGGAACCGCCCCCGAGAAACTCGCCGAGCGCGCCTCCAAGCTCGAACTCGTCGACCAGCTCAACCACACCACCTACAAATTCCGACTCGGAGTCTGGCGGGCTCAGGCCGAACGCAGCACCCAGGCTCTCGCCGATCTCGACGCGGTCTTTCCACAAGTCACCGCCATCATCGACAAACTCCGCCCGATCACGCGCGATCCAGCCAACATTGAGCAACTCGAAGGAGTCCAAAAGGCCAGCGACGCCTATCGCCAGACCCTGGGCTCCCTGATCCAGCACTGGCAGGAACGCGACACCATCGCCGAAAAACGCACCCAAGTCGCCACCGCCGCCCTCGCCGAGGTCCTCCAACTTGCCCAGAATTCCTTCGGCAAAATCAGCACCGATACCGCCGACACGACCCGCGACCTTCGCGTCTCCGCCACGATTGTCGCCATAGGGCTGATCATCGCATTCTGCGTCGGCGCCCTCGTCGCGTGGCTTCTCACACGCGCCATCACCAAGCCCATTCAAGCCGTCGCCGATTCCCTCACCTCCGGCTCGGAATCCCTCGCGGCAGCCGCCGGACAGGTCGCCACCGCCAGCCAGTCGCTAGCCTCGGGCTCCAGCGAACAAGCCGCCTCGGTCGAGGAAACCAGTGCCTCGCTCGAAGAGCTCTCCAGCATGACCAAGCGCAATGCCGAGCACGCCGCCCAAGCCAACACCCTCGCCCAAGAAGCGCGTAACGCAGCCGAGATGGGGGCCACCGACATGCAGGCGATGACCACCGCCATGCACGAGATCAAGACCAGCAGCGACGACATCGCCAAAATCATCAAGACCATCGACGAGATCGCATTCCAGACGAACATCCTCGCCCTCAACGCCGCCGTCGAGGCCGCCCGTGCCGGCGAGGCCGGCGCAGGCTTTGCCGTCGTCGCCGACGAAGTCCGCACCCTCGCCCAGCGCTCCGCCCAGTCCGCGAAGGAGACGGCCAATAACATCGCCAACGCCGTCACCAAGACCGCGCAGGGCGTGCACATCAGCGAAAAAGTCGCGGCCAGCCTCCAGGAGATCGTGACCAAGGCCCGCCAGGTCAACGAACTCGTCGCCGAGGTTACCACCGCATCCAAGGAGCAGACCGACGGCATCGCGCAAATCCACACCGCCATCACGCAAATCGACCAAGTCACCCAGGCCAACGCCGCCAACGCCGAGGAAAGCGCCGCCGCCGTCGAGGAGATGAACGCCCAGGCTGAGGCCAACATGGAGCTCGTCGAGCAGCTCAAGGCTTTCATACATGGGCAAAAAAAGTCCGCCAACGACGGCACGCCCGCCCAAAAATCCGAAGCGCCACACTCCGCGAGGGCCAACACGAGCGCCCACGCACAAGGGACGCGCACCGATCCAAAGTCCCCTGCGCCGAAGGCTCCGGCACCCAAATCCACACGCCCCAACAAGGAGGACTCCGACTTCTTCAAATCGTAAGCTCCTTAAAAAACCCTTTGCTCTCATAAAAAGCCGGCACTTAAAGTGCCGGCTTTTCCGCTTATGGCGTTCCCGTTTTTCACCAGCTCCAAGAATCCCATCCTCGCGCGTTGCCACGACGACTACGCGACCAAGATGCGGCTGAAATACGCGCCATACTACCGCACGATGTCCGCCCAAAACGGCACCATGGTCACCCTCGACGGACGCGAGACGATCATGCTGGCGAGCAACGATTATCTCGGGCTCTCTTTTCACCCCAAGGTCATCGAGGCCAGCCATGCCGCGACCCTGAAATGGGGCACCTCGCCGACCGGCGCCCGCGTCTCCAACGGCTCCCGCGCCTACCACATCGAACTCGAGGAAAAGATCGCGGCATTCCTCGGCCGCGAAGCCTGCCACGTCCACTCCGCCGGCTACCTGTCCTGCATGGCCAGCGTCGCCACCTTTGCCCAGAAGGGCGACGTCATCTTCGCCGATAAAAACATCCACTCCTGC
>MWDT01000190.1 GCA_002070825.1 Verrucomicrobia bacterium ADurb.Bin122 | reverse complement strand
GTCACCGATGCGCAGGGCCGCCTGCTCGCCGAGCTCCCCGCCTTCCGCCCCTGCACCGAAATCGTCGAGGTCGAGGTCCCCGCGCCCGCCGCTGCCTGCCCGCCGAAACCCGCGCCCAAGTCCGTCCCCGCCAGCGCGCCCGACACCGAGTTGCCCGACCTCTACGACGCGCTCGTCCTCGGACTGCGCGACTACGCACACAAAAGCGGCTTCAAAAAAGCCCTCGTCGCCCTCTCCGGCGGCATCGACTCCGCGCTCGTCGCCGTGCTCGCCGCCGCCGCGCTCGGCAGCGAAAACGTCATCGGCGTCTCCCTCCCCTCCGCCATCTCCAGCCAGCACTCCCGCGACGACGCCCGCATCCTCGCCGACAACCTCGGCATCCGCTTCGAGACGATCGCCATCGCCGACATGGTCGCCGCCGGCGAGGCCGCGCTCGCCCCGCTTTTCACCGGACGCCCCCGCGACGTCGCCGAAGAAAACATCCAGGCCCGCATGCGCGGCGTGCTCATGATGGCCATCTCCAATAAATTTGGCGCGCTGCTCCTCTCGACAGGCAACAAGAGCGAAGTCGCCGTCGGCTACTGCACCCTTTACGGCGACATGTGCGGCGGCCTCTCGGTCATCTCCGACGTCTTCAAGACGCAGGTCTATGCCCTCTCGCGCTGGATCAACGACACCGCCCGCGCCGCCGGTCGCGTTGCGCCGATCCCGCAAAACACCATCGACAAGGCCCCCAGCGCCGAGCTCCGCCCCGGCCAGGTCGACCAGGACTCGCTCCCGCCCTACGACCTGCTTGATGCCCTGCTCCGCGGCTACGTCGAGCAAGGCCTCTCGCGGCGCGACCTCGTTGCCCAGGGCTTCCCCGAAACCGTCGTCCACGACATCGCCCGCAAGGTCGATCTCAACGAGTACAAGCGGAAGCAGGCCGCCCCCGGCCTCAAAATCACGCCCCTGGCCTTTGGCGTCGGCCGCCGCATCCCGATCGTCCAGCGCTACGTCAGCTGATCACCTGCGGCCGCAGTCCGGCTGAAAACCTGTGTGGACGTCGCCCGGCCACGACGTCATAGATTTTCCCACCCCATGAAAATCCGCTCACTCCTCATCACCGTGGCGATCCTCGGCGCCGTGGGTTCCGCTTTCTACCGGTTGGAGTCAGTCCGCAAAGCGGAGGACTTTTACGACAGCCCCACCGTCCCGCTCAGCCAGCGCGGCATGGAGCTGCTCGTCGCCGAATACGACGTGCGCCCGCAACGCATCCCCCTCGAAAAGGGCGAGCTCCTCTTTCTCCACTGCTGGGCCGAGTACGAAGTCACCGTGCCCTTCTGGCCCCGGGGCACCCCCTACCGGAAAACCGGCCGCATCCGCCTCGTCTTCGAGCTCGACGATGGGGCCAACAATTTTGGCGTCGAACAACGCCTGCGCCTCGACGAGGAGTACGCCAAGCAGCGCTTCATCCGCGGCTCGGTCAACCACCGCCTCGCCTGGAGATATTACCCGCAGCAAGCCCCGGTCGAGATGATGCTCGAACGCCGCAACGGCGACGCCCAGATCCAGACGATCATCGAGTTGGTCAAAAAAACGCCCCTCACTCCGCCGGCCCGCCCGTGACCGAGCGGGCGCGAAACTGCGACGGCGGCACCCCACTCCACCGCTTAAACGCCGCCGAAAACGCGTACACGCTCGAAAAGCCCACCCGCAGCGCCACCTCCTCGACCTTCGCCGGCGTCGAGCGCAGCAAAATCCCCGCCCGTTGCATGCGCAGCTGCGCCAGATACGCCATCGGACTGCGTTGGTAATGCCGGTGGCACAGCCGGCGCAGATGCTCCTCGCTCAGCGCCGCCACGCGCGCCAGCTCCGATCCAGTCCAGTCCCGGCCCAGATCGGCCTCCACCCGCTCCCATAGGCGCCACAACCGCGCGTCCACCTGATCCGCGCCGGCCAGCCGCCGCGCATGCGTTTCGAGCAAAGTCGCCAGCGCCTGCAGCGCCGCCGGCTGCGCCGCCCCCGCCGCCTCGCGCGCCAGCATCTGCATCGTCGCGACAAAATCGCCCGCATCGGCCTGCACCAGCCGCGCCCGATCCGCCTGGATGACCGGCGGCCCATCGTGGTCGTCGAAAAACACCCACGCGATCCGCCACGGCCCCGCGCCAGCGATCTCAAAAGCATGGCACGCCCCCGCGGGCGTCAGCAGCACCTCGCCCGGATGCCAGGCGACCTCCATCCCGTCGATCAACGCACGTCCCTCTCCGTCGAAAGCCGCCACCACATGGCTGTATCTCGATACCGGACGCACCATCCGATACGGCGGGTACAGCACGCTATGGCCCACCCACACCAGCCGGGCCGCGCACAGCTGCGCAAAGCTCGTGGCATCCAGCACCCACTCCCGGCAACGCGGACCGATCAGGTGGGTTTCAGTTAACAACTCGGGGGCGGGGAGCATTGGCCAAACAGGGGATGTCGTGCTTTAATTGGCGAACTCCGGTGGGAGGCAACCCTCTTCGCCGTCACTGTCCCCGTCCACCCCATGCGCACCACCTCCCTCCTGCTCTCCATCCTTCTGCTCGGCACAGGCCTCCGCGCTTCCGAGCCGACGCCGGCCATGCAACTCGACACCTCCGCCACCACGGCGCCCATCAACCCGTACATCTACGGACAGTTCATCGAACACCTCGGCCGCTGCATCTACGGCGGTATCTGGGCCGAAATGTTGGAGGATCGTAAATTCTACTTCCCGATCACCGAAAAATTCGAGCCGTACCGCGAGCTGACGCCCACCGCCGGCACCTCCGATTTCAACGTCGGCAACCTCCAACAGTCTGACTACCCCGCGCTCGTCGCCTCGCCTTGGGAGATCATTGGCACGCCCGCAGGCGTCACCATGCAGACCAAGGACGCCTTCGTCGGCGACCATACCCCCCGCATCCAGGCGGGCCATGGCATCCGCCACCACAAGCTCGGCGTCGTGGCCGGTCTCGACTATGTCGGCTACGTCTGGGCCCGCCCCACCGGCGACCGGGCCACCAGCATCGAGGTCTGCCTGATCTGGGGCAACAGCCCCGACGAGCGCGCCACCCAGCAGCTCACCTTCGCCCCCGGCGACTACAGCCGCCAGCCCTTCACCCTGCGCTCGCAGGGCCGCACCGACGCCGCCCGCCTCGAACTCCACGTCCAACAAGCCGACGCCCTCCTCGGCACCGTCTCCCTCATGCCCGCCGACAATGTCCGCGGCATGCGGCGCGACACCCTCGCCCTCCTCAAGCAACTCAACGGCACGATCTATCGCTGGCCGGGCGGCAACTTCGTCAGCGGCTACGACTGGCGCGACGGCATCGGCGACCGCGACCGCCGCCCCCCGCGCGGCAACCCCGCCTGGACCGGCATCGAGCACAACGATTTCGGCACCGACGAGTTTATCGACTTCTGCCGCGAGATCGGCACCGAGCCCATGATCGCCGCCAACACCGGCTTCGGCGACGCCTACTCCGCCGCCCAATGGGTCGAGTATGTCAACGGCCCCTCCACCTCGCTCGCCGGCGGCTGGCGCACACGCAACGGGCACCAGACACCCTACTCCGTGAAGCACTGGTGCGTGGGCAACGAAATGTTCGGCCCCTGGCAGCTCGGCTTCATGCAGCTCCACCAGTACGCGCTGAAGCACAACCTCGTCGCCAAAGCCATGCACGCCGTCGATCCATCGCTCGTGCTGGTCGGCGTCGGCTCCATCGGAAAAATCAACAAGGACAACGACCCCGAGCAGGCGAAGCGCGGCCTCGGCTGGTCCGAGGGCATGCTGCTGGCCTGCGCCGATCGCATGGACCTGATCTCCGAACACGTTTACGCCGGCCGCCTCCCCTGGGAAGCCGACACCGGCCGCGCCACGCTCGAAACCCACGTCGGCCTGCTGCGCACCGCCATCCGCAACGTCGCCGAGCAACACCGCGCATTCCAGACCGGCCGCCCCGAGCTGAAGGGCCGCATCGTCCCCATCGCGATGGACGAATGGAACTACTGGCACCGCGAATACACCTTCGGCGAGCTCGGCTGCGCCTACGACCTCGCCGACGCGCTCGGCATCGCCGCCGCCCTCCACGAATACTTCCGGCAAAGCGACATCATCCAGATGGCCCACTACGCCCAAACGGTAAACGTCATCGGCGCCATCAAAACCTCGAAGACCGCCGCCGAAATGGAAACGACCGGCCTCGTGCTCCAAATGTACCGCGCGCACTTCGGCCAGACGCCGATCAAGATCGCCCAGGATTTCGCCCCGCTCGACGTCGCCGCTGCACTCACCGCCGAC
This sequence comes from Verrucomicrobia bacterium ADurb.Bin122, assembly GCA_002070825.1. Taxonomy (GTDB): domain Bacteria; phylum Verrucomicrobiota; class Verrucomicrobiia; order Opitutales; family Opitutaceae; genus MWDT01. The sequence goes on along the minus strand of MWDT01000190.1, from coordinate 819 downwards.
GGCAAGGCGCTCACCGTCGCCATCGTCAACCCGACCGAAAAAAACGTGGCCCTGCCGCTCGCCCTGACCGGAATCCAGCCCGCTGGCCCGGCCAGCCGCTGGCTCATCGGTGGCCCCGACGAACGCGCCGCCAACATCCCGGGCCAGCCGCGCCGCGTCGACATCGTGCAGGCCGACGGCCTCGATGCCGCCCTGCCCCTCGAAGCTCCCGCCCGCAGCTGCGCGCTCTATCGCATCCCGCTGCGCTAACCGGCGCCGCGCTAACGTAAGCCCACCGCACAGCTCGTTTCCCTCCGTCTCCCACAAACAATCCCCCCACCTCTTCTCATGAAAAACACCCCGACTTCACGATCCCTGTTCGCAGGCCTCGCGCTCTGCATGGGCTCGCTGTTCGCCACGCTCACGGCGACAGCCGCCCCCACCAACCCCGCCGGCTTCGCCATCCAGCGCGGCACCAACATCAGCCACTGGCTCTCGCAAGACTTCGGCTGGGCTCCCCGCGAAAGCTGGTTCACCGAAAAAGACGTGCAGTTCATCGCAGCCCAGGGCTTCGACCACATCCGCCTCCCCGTCGACGAAAAGGAGCTCTGGTCCGCCAAGGGGCAGGCCATCGAGTCGGAATTTAAACGCCTGATCACCGCCATCGAGTGGGCCCAGAAAGCCGGCCTGCGCGTGATCGTCGATCTGCACACGCTCAATTCGCACCACTTCAACGCCGTCAACGAGGGGTTGAAGAACACCCTGTGGACCGATCCCGCCGAGCAGGAACACCTCCTCGATCTCTGGCGCGAGCTCTCCGCACGACTCCGCCACTTCCCC
>MWDT01000189.1 GCA_002070825.1 Verrucomicrobia bacterium ADurb.Bin122 | reverse complement strand
ACGACCAGCAAATCCAGAGCCCACACGACAAAGCCGGGAGGTATAAATCCTGTTCGATCGGCTGTGGCATGCCGCGCAATCCGTTGGAGGAGAAACGCTCATGATCGGCAATCTGCCGCCAGCTACGCCCCGCAGTCTCGGCATCCAGTGGGATCGAGACGTCATGAATGGCCGGGTTGATGGCAAAGAGGAGTCGTTCCGGGCCCTGGGAGCGATCCGCATTGTAAATGATCGCGAGGGCATTGGCTCCCGCGGCGGTGTAACTGCGGAAAAACCCTTCGCTGGGGCGGGACCACTGGCGGAATAGGCGGCCGCGTTCGCTCAATCGAAACGCAATCCACTCGGCAAAATAGGCATGCGTACCAGAAAACCGATACAGCCGGCGGTAATCGAGGGCATTGAGATCGCCGCGGAGGTAGGTGTTGTTGACGCCATGCTTTGAGCGGAGGAAGTCCTGCCCAGCAGAAATCATTGGTATGCCGATGGATGCGAAGAGAATAGCCGCCATCAGGTGGGTGCGACGCCGATCTTGGGCCGTCGGGTACGCGCCGTTTCCCTCGGCGTGCTCGGTGATATTGTCGATCCACGTACGGTCATCATGCGATTCCGTGTAGTTGACCGTCTGCGCCGGCCAGCGGGCAAAATACCACGGCGAGCCCTTCAGAAAATATTCGAGTTGAGCCGCAGTGCTTCCGCCTCGGATGTAGTCGCGCAGACAGTTTCGGTAACCATCATTCCACGAAGCCCAGCCTGTCTCGCTCAAAGCGCCCGCAATGTGGCCACGGAAACTCCATGGCTCGGCGATGAGGATCACGTCATGCTTTACCCGCTTCAACTCGGCCTCGATCTCTCGCAAAACCTCAACCCCTATCAACTCCGCCAAGTCGAAACGGAATCCATCGACGCCGAACACCTCGATCAAGTGTCGGCAACTATCGATGATGAGGCGCTTGGCCATCGCGGACCGCGCACGATAGTCGTTTCCGCAGCCGCTCCAGTTGGAAAGCCCTCCGGCGTTATCGACTTCAAAATAGTAGAGCTTGTCAATCAGGGCGAGACCCGCGGGCACTCCGACGTGGTTGTAAACGACATCCACCACGACCGCCATCCGCCGCCGATGGAACGCCGCGATGAGCTCTTGAAATTCCCGCACACCCGAGGCAGTCGCGGGATCACTCGCATAAAAACACGACGGGCTGAACCAATTGGTCGTCATGTACCCCCAGTGATACTCCTCTGGCGTCTGCGCATCGTTTTGCTGGATCGGCTGCAACTCGACACAATTCACCCCGAGGCGGTCCAAATAGAAACTCGGGCTTTCCACCCATCGCAGCAGCCCTGCAAAACCACGGCGCTCGCCATCCGTCGCGACGATGGGCGCGCCCGCGATGAGATCCCGCACATGCGCTTCTGCGATGACGAGGTCATGCCATACCGGCGTTCGGAAATGCCGATCGCCAGTTCCGACCACAGTCGCGTCCAAAACGATGCCGGGGCCGGAGCGCGAAACTGCCGCCCATGCATAGGGATCCAGGACACGTTGTGCCGGATCAAAACTGGAGAGCTCATCCTTAGGTCCATCGACGTGGTACCAGTAGAACCATCCGTGCAGGGCCTGATTTAGAATCACCTCCCAAATACCATTCCAACGCCCCTCATCCCCCTCATCGGGGCCAAGCTCCCATCGTCGCTTCAACTCATACCGATGTGGATTTTTCTCGTCGGCGAGATCACCGCACACGCACAGCTCTACCCGGCTGGCACGCGGCGCAAACAGTCGAAACGTCGTCTGTCCATTGCGAACAATCGCTCCGAGCGGGAGCTCGCTGGCCAACGCGTGAAAAAAGGTGGTCGGCCGAAGAATCGCGGAATCGCCCTTCCCTTCTCGCCATGCGATCCGCCAGGAGCGTGAAAGGTCGAGCGGCGCATGAAGTGTGAAACGAAAAACATGCCGGCCCGTGCAATCGGGATTTACCTGGTAATTGATGTTTCCCTGGACATCGCGGACCACGTTCGGGGCTTCATCGGGAACTGGCAGCCAATGCTGCTGCGCCGTGACGAATTTGAACCTTGGCCATGGATTTCCACGAAAACGATCCATGGGGCCCGTCCACAGCCAAGCGGCCTGGCCCTCCACCGTTCCCGCGCGCATCGCCCACTCGGCTTTGCCGATCGCGTGAGCCCATCCGTTGAAATCCCCGGCGAGGTAGAGCGTCTCCTTCGTGGGATCCAGACGCGGGTGCTTAGAGCAAAGCACGACAAAACAGATCTCACCGTTATCGCCGACGAAATACCCACTCTCCACGCCATACGCGCTCGCGGGGGCTCGCTCGAGCGACGCAAACTGGACATCCCCGCTCAAGCAGACTCCCGGCGAGTGTGCCTCGCCCCAATCGTGCGCCAGTTCAATCAGCCCGGAGGTGGGGGTTTCGAGGCAAGCCTGGACAATCTTGTGCGACACGGACGACATGCGAGCCCGATCATTTCGCCCCTGAACAGGCCCTAGCGCAACCGAAAATCCATTAAGCGCATAGCCATTTCCATCGGCCATACACCGGCGGCGCCCAAGATCACGACGGATGGCGGACACCCAACGACAATCCATTGACAACCCCCCTCCGCTCACGTCGTAAGAGCAGCGTGACGCCGAAGGAAAAGATACTCGTGGCCATGTCTGGCGGAGTCGACAGCTCCGTCGCCGCGCTCGTGCTCAAGCAACAAGGCTACGAGATCGCCGGCGCCTACATGAAAAACTGGATCAACGAGGACAACGTCATCGGCGAATGCCCGTGGCAGCAGGACATCGAAGACGCCCGCGGGGTCGCAGAACAGCTCGGCATCGAATTCCGCGTCGTGAATCTCATGCACGAGTACCGCGAGAAGATCGTGCAATACCTGCTGGATGGCTACTCGGTCGGCCTCACGCCCAATCCCGACGTGATGTGCAACCGTGAGATCAAGTTCGGCGCCTTTCGGGCGTGGGCCAAAGCCCAAGGTTTCGCGGCCGTGGCAACCGGCCACTACGCCCGCCGCGAAAGCCTCCCAGACGGCACCTGCGCGCTCTACGAAGGCTCCGACAAAAACAAAGACCAATCGTATTTCCTCGCACGCATCACCGCCGAGCAGCTGCAGGACGCTCGCTTTCCCATCGGCCACATCCCCAAGCCGGAATTACGCCGGCTCGCGAAGGAAGCTGGCCTCGTCAACGCCGCAAAAAAAGACAGCCAGGGCATCTGCTTCATCGGACAGGTGAAGATGCAGGACTTCCTGCGTGCCTACGTGCCAGACCGCCCCGGCCCCATCATCCGCGCAACCGATGGCCGGCACCTCGGCGAGCACCGCGGATTGCACTACTACACTCTCGGCCAGCGCAAAGGCATCGGCATCCCCTCCAACACGGACAACCAAGCCTACGTCGTCGTGGGAAAACGCGCCGAGGATAATGCCCTGCTCGTCGCCTTTGACAGTCCCTCTGCACCAGGCCTGTGGTGCCAGGAAATCCGGATCCACGCGCTGACATGGCTCACCACGCCTCCATCGCAGACCACGGAAATGGAAGGCCGTGTACGTTATCGCGATCCAAGGACCCCGTTGACTTTCAGCCCGGAAAGCACCGACACAGCCGTCATCCGCTTTTCGCAGCCGCAACGAGCCCTCGCGAGCGGACAAGTCTTGGCGCTCTACGAAGGCGAACGCCTCCTCGGCAGCGGCATCTACTTGTAGCCCGGGAGAGGCCGCGCCCTGCCGACGCGATCAAAGCCGGCGCTCTTTCACTTGCGGGTCGGCAACCAAGCGATCCACCACCCCGGCCTCGACCATCTTCTTGATCGGAAGGCTATCCGGATGATCCTTGGCGGCATCGGCCAGCAGCTCGCGCGCATCGTCGTCGCGCCCGAGGAGCACCAAATCGAGCAACTGCGGCAAAATAAACTCTTCCCTTTGCGTCAACTCGTAGCGGCGGGCATGAAGTGCCAATGCCTTCTTGTACGAAGAACGCGCATCGCCCCTTTGCCCGAGCGTCTTCTGCGTCGAGCCGAGCAATAGCCACCACTCTGGGATATCCGAGCGTAGCTTGACCGCTTGAGCCAGAGCCTTCTCCGCCCGGGCTGCATCCCGCAACTGGAGGGCAAACTCCGCCTCGCTCACGAGTTTCCCCGATTCAGCCTCAACTGCCGTCGAGACTTCTTTGGGCAATCCGTTTTTTTCGGCCTCCGTCAACTTGCTACAAGCCGGAAGGCCAAGACAAACGATCAAGGCGACACAGGGAGCGAGATGCTTCATGGGGGAAAGGCTTTCTTCTCACCACGGACGCGACGTGCGGCAAGCAGATAGATGCGGCCCGCACACGACGGGCCCAACGAAGCCTGCTGGACTGCGTGCAGTTATGCCGCCGCCTCGTGCAACACGGGCAACTCCCGTCCGCACAACTCTCCACGATGTGCCACCTGCGACCACGGGACCGGCAAGCGCCCATCCAGCCCCAACGACAATACCAACGTCCGCCACTCTTCCCCCGGCAGCGCCGGATGGGATTCAGTTCGAAAACCGCAACGTGCGTACAAACGCAACGCCGCCGCGTACTCCGCCTCGTCCGTCGTCCATAATCGGAGTGTCCGCCGCCCCTCGCGCCGCGCCATATCGACGACCCAGTCGAGCAATTCGCGTCCGGCACCGAGCCCTCGCAGGCGTGGCATCAGCCCAAACCATGCGAGCCAAAGTTCATCGGGCTGCGCGCGATAGCCATACAACATCGCCAGCCCTCCGATATCCTCCGCCGGAGCGCGATCCGCCTGCACCGTCCAGCAGCGCACGGAGGCAAGCTTCCGCTCCTGATAAAAATCGGGATGGGCCAAAGGGTCCACCACCGCCGAAAGCGCGAGCTGATGCTCGTGCTCCCATGGGAACAACTCAGCAGCCACTTGCTGAGTCGCGTAGAGCGACTCGGCTTGGAGCATTTGAAGTTTCATATGTCCGGCCATTTTACCGAACCCGGCGCCCTTCACCTAGTCGCCATCGCGTCCGGCACCGACTTAACGAAACGCCTAATAGATAAAGCCGGGCCAAACTGGCACACAATAACTACAACCCACCCACCCAAAATATACACTAACAGTTTAAAAACA
>MWDT01000188.1 GCA_002070825.1 Verrucomicrobia bacterium ADurb.Bin122 | reverse complement strand
TCCCTTCACAGAGGATCTGGCAGATCTGCCCATCGGGGTCGCGCACCGGGGTGATCGTGCAGTCGATGATCTGGAGGCGGCCGTCCGGTCCGTGACGCTGCATTTCGAGGTGGGCGGTTTGTCCGGTGAGGGCTTGCCCGATGCCCTCACGCAGATTCGTCTGGGCGGCCGTGTTGTCATTCCACCACGGGGTGTCCCAAAAAGAGTTTCCCAGGACCTGCTCGGGTAGGGGATTGCCGAGCTGCATGGCCGTGGCGCTTGCTGAGAGTACTCGTCCATCGAGATCAAGCAGGCAGACGAGCTGGCGTGTGGCAGCGAGGAGACCTTCGTGCTGGCGGCGTGTGGCTTCGAGTTTGCGAAGTTTGGTTCGCTGGCGCACGAGCTGCCAGGCCAAGAGTGCTACGATGAGGAGCAAGCCCCCGGCGAAAAGTTCCGGGCAAAGGTCCGAGATGTTGGGCTGGGGTAGGGACATCGAAAGTTCGCTGGGTAGGTGGCTTACATCGGCGTGGCGGCAGGCAATTTGAGCGATTGCGCGTCAGGCGCAAGGCTGGCGGGCGGGAGTCTGCCCGTTTATTGGAACTGCTGACGCGAGTTGCCCTGCAAAAACTCGCGGATCGTGCCGGCAAAGAGCTCGCCGAAGGCCTCCCGCTTCTTTTCGCCCATGCCGAAGACGCCGGCCATCGCCGCCAGATCGGTCGGGTACTCGCGGGCCATCTGGCGCAGCGTGGCGTCGCCGAAGATGACGTATGCGGGCACCTTTCGCTCGTCGGCCAGGCGCTTCCGCAGATCGCGCAGGCGCGCGTAGAGAATCTCGTCGCACTCGACGGATCCCACGCGTTTGACGACGCGCCGGGCCTTGGGCAGCTCCATCGGTTTGGTCAACGTGATCGGCTGGCGCGTGCGCAGGACTTCCATGCCGGGCTCGGTCAACTCCAGCACGGGGAACTCGCCCTCGCTCTGGCCCACGTAGCCGAGCCGTTGCAACTCGCGGCCGACGGCCAGCCATTGCGGGCGCGACAGTTCGCCGCCGATTCCGTAGGTGGTGAGGCGGTCGTGGCCCCAGCGGCGGATCTTGTCGGTGTCGGCGCCGGTGAGCACTTCGACGATGTGGTTCATGCCGGTGCCGAAGCGGCTGGCCTGGCGGATGCGGTAAACGCAGGAGAGGAATTTCTGGGCGAGGACGGTGCCGTCGTAGGTCTCGCGCGGCTCCAGGCAGTTGTCGCACGCGCCGCAGTTATCGAGTGGGAATGTCTCGCCGAAGTAGGCGAGCAGTTCGGATCGACGGCAGCCGGCGCTCTCGGCGTAGCGCGTCATGCGCTGGAGCTGGGCGCGGGCGATCTGGCGCTCCTGCTCGTCGGTGATCTCGTCGATGAAGTGCGTCTGTTTGGCGATGTCGCCGCCGCTGTACAACAGGAGGCAGTCGCCGGGCAGGCCGTCGCGTCCGGCGCGGCCGGTTTCCTGGTAATAGCCCTCGATGTTTTTGGGCAGGTCGTAGTGGATCACCCAGCGGACGTTGGGCTTGTTGATGCCCATGCCGAAGGCGATCGTGGCGCAGACGATCTTCACCTCGTCGCGCAGGAACAGCTCCTGGTTCTCGGCGCGTTCCTGGTTGCTGAGACCGGCGTGGTAGGGCCGGGCGGTGAGGCCGCGGTCGGCGAGCGCCTCGGCCACGCGCTCGGCGGTGGCGCGCGTGGCGCAATAGACGATGCCGCTCTCGTCCTCGCGCTTTTTCACGAACTCGAGGATCTGCTTGAGCGGTTCGTCCTTGGGGGCGACGCGGTAGGTGAGGTTGGGGCGGTTGAAACTCGCGACAAAAGTCGCCGGGTCGCGCAGGCGCAGGTGTTGCACGATGTCGCTGCGCACGCGTTCGGTGGCCGTCGCGGTGAGCGCCATGACGGGGATGTCGGGCAGCAGGATGCGGAGCTTGGCGAGCTGTCGGTACTCCGGGCGGAAATCGTGGCCCCACTCGGAGATGCAGTGCGCCTCGTCGATGGCGATCGCCTGCACGTTCCAGGCCTTCAGATTTTCCTGCCAGTTATCGAGCATGAGACGCTCGGGCGCGGCGTAGAGCAGCCGCCATTCGCCGCGGTGCAGGCCGGCGAGCCGCGAGCGAGCCTCCTTGGCGCCGAGCGTGGAGTTGAGGTAGGTGGCGGCGATGCCCACTTCCTGGAGCTGGTCTACCTGATCTTTCATCAACGCGATCAACGGCGACACCACCACCGTGAGCCCGGTGCGGTGCAGCGCCGGAATCTGGAAACACAGCGACTTGCCGCCGCCGGTTGGCAGCAGTGCAAACACATCGCGTCCGGCCAGCGACGTCTCGATGATTTCGCGTTGGAGTGGGCGAAAGGCATCGTAGCCGAAGGTCGTTTTGAGCGTGTGCAGCAGTTCGGGCATCGGAGGCGTTGCACTCAACGCCCCCGCGCCGGCACGACAAGCGCGAAGCGCAGCCGGAGACCGGCCTGATCGGGCCTGTTCTCTCTGGGGTGGATTCCCGTGCTGCAGCCCCGGGAGTTGCATATCAACGCGCTAAACCTACTGTCGTTTCGCCCGATTCTTATCTCCTCACGCCCCGCAACCTCGCCCACGCGTTTCGCATGTCGTCCACCCTTCCGCCCCAGACCGACTCCTCCACCCAAAGCTGGCTGAAGCGGAACCTGTGCCCGAAATGCTCCCTCAAGCGCAAGGCCTGGTACCTCGCCTCCGGCGCCCTCCTCCTGCTCGCCGTCTTTCTCGCTGTCGGTATCAACATCGTCCTGCGCGGCAGCTATGGCATGCTCGAACAGCGTGGCGCCGAGGAGGCCGCCCGTCGCATCGAGCGCTGCCTCGTCATGGAGCTCGATTCCCTTGAGCGTAGCGCACGCGACTACGCCGTGTGGACCGACACCTGGAGCGCCGTCGCCCGCTCCTCCCTTGAGTACGCCAACGTCAACATGGGCGCGTCGGCGTTTACCAACCTGCATCTGCATGCGTTTCTGCTCTTTCACCTGGATGGACGCCTGAGCCTGGGCCGTGTGTACGATTCTGATCTGGCACAACTTTCGCCGGCTGCTGCTGCCGAATGGGAGCCGCTTTTCGGTCCCTGGGCGCGCATGGTCTCCAACGACCACCCTCGCGATGTACGTCGCGGCCTCGTCCGCCACGACCAGCGTTTGCTCATCTTCGCGATCCTGCCCATCACAAAGGACGACGGGGCCGGCACGGTGAATGGTGCACTCGTCCAAGCCCGCGTTCTCGACCAAGGGGTCCTCGCCCAGTGGCGCGATGTCACTGGGCTCCAGCTCTCGATGCGCGAACCCGACCGCGATGGCTCGCGGCCCTGGACCGAGCGATACCGTTCCATCGTAGTCGATGAAAATACCCTCGAAATCCAGGTGCCTCTCCGCCTCGGCGACGAATCCATCGGCAGTGTCATCACCGCCACCGTCCCCAGGGAAATCCAGCAGCAGCGCCAGCATGCCCTCCACTGGTTTTACGTCATGCTCGTGGTGCTCGTGGCCGCGGCCCTCGTGCTCATCGTGCAACTGCTCCACTCGCTGGTGCTCGCCCGACTCCAATCCCTTTACGACGGCATCCGGCGCGTGCGCGACACCTCCGATCTTTCCGTCCGCTTCCCCTGTGCCGGCGACGACGAGGTCGCCCGCCTCGCCCAGGCCGCCAACCACATGCTCGAGGCCCTCGAACAGAGCGAAAGCGCCCGCAAAATGGACGAGCGCGAGCGCGACATGCTCAAGTCCCAGCTCCAGCAGGCCCAGAAGATGGAGGCCATCGGTACGATGGCCGGTGGCATCGCCCACGATTTCAACAACCTGCTCAGTGGCATCCTCTGCACCGCAGGGCTCATGCGCCTCGACCTCCCCGAGGGCCATCCGCTGCTCGAACACATCAACCGCATTGAGCTCGCCGGTACCAGCGCCTCCACGCTCATCCGGCAGATGCTCACCTTCAGCCGCGTCCAGCCGGTCAAGTTCGAGAAGGTCCGTCTCGGCGATGTCGTTTCCGACGTGTTGCAACTACTCCGAGCCGGCCTGCCCCGCACCATTGAGCTGCGTTTCCGCAACGAGGCCGTCGAGGACACAGTCCAGGCCGACGTCTCCCAACTCCAGCAGGTCATCATGAATTTCGCCACCAACTCCAGCCATGCCATGGCCGGCATGCCCAACGGCGAGTTTTGCGTGACGATTTCCGAGGTCGGCCTCCCCGATCCCGCCCGGCCCGAGACTGCCCATCTTCCTCCCGGCCCCTACGTCCGCATGGATGTGGCCGATACCGGCGGCGGCATCCCGATCGAGATACTTGACCGCATCTTCGACCCGTTTTTCACCACCAAGCCCGTCGGCACCGGCACTGGTCTCGGTCTCGCCGTTGTCCACGGCATCGTTGCCAAACACCACGGCTCTGTCGGCGTCGAGAGCGAGCCCGGCAAGGGCACCCATTTCTACATTCATTTGCCCAAGGTCCCCTCGCCCAAGCGCGCCGACTCCGGCACCACTCCATCCTCCACCCCTCTCGTCCCCGTCTGCATCCGCGTCCTCCTCGTCGACGACGATCATCTCGTGCGCGAGACGATCGCCCGCGGTCTCAAACGCATGGGGCACGAGGTCACCCCTGTGCCCAGTGGCGATGCCGCGCTGAAAATTCTGGAGGACGAGCACCAGGAATTCGATCTCCTGCTCAGCGACCAGCTCATGCCGGGCATGACCGGCCTGCAACTCGGCGAGCGCGCTGCCGCGTTGCGCCCTGGACTGCCGATGGTGCTCATGTCGGGTTTTGCCGCCTCGCTCAACGAGGAGACCGTCCTTTCGAAGGGCTTTCAGGCCCTGCTGATGAAGCCGGTCACGATGGACCAGCTCCGCCTCATCCTGCTCGCGCTCCAGTCCCGCCACAGTTAAGGCCGTCCCCACCACGCGGACCTTCGTGCGTCGGACGCCGGGCGTGGCTTTACGTAGTCCGTCGCGTCTTCATCTCCACTCAAGGTTCGCTCCTGTATGCTGGGCGCACACAGATCGAAAAACGCGCTCACGCATGCACGCCACTGCCCACGCTCTCCTTCGCCGACCTTCCTGGCTGGTACTCGCCGGTCTCCCCGCCTTGCTCGCTGCAGCACCGGCGTCCTCCGGCGATGCCCGCCCCGCCGTCCC
>MWDT01000187.1 GCA_002070825.1 Verrucomicrobia bacterium ADurb.Bin122 | reverse complement strand
GCCCTCGCCGAGTTGCCCAAGCTGATCGCCCAGTACGGATCGCGCGGGCTCGTGCTCGCCTCGCCGTCGGCGAAACGGATTCTCACCGGCGCCGGCGCGCTGCCCGAGCTGGCCGAGCTGCCCATCGTCGGCTTCGGCGGCGAGTGTTGCGAAAAGGAGATCGCGAGCCTGTCGGCCGCCATCGCCGTGCACCACGCCGACGTGCTCGTGGGCATGGGCGGCGGCAAGGCCATCGACACCGCAAAAATCGCTGCCGACCGCGCGGGCATCCCGGTGATCATCGTGCCGACCATCGCCTCGACTGACGCGCCGTGCAGCGGCTGCGCGGTGCTCTACTCGGAGACCGGCGTGTTCGAGTCCGTTTACTACCAGAAGGCGAATCCGGCGGTCGTGCTCGTCGATCCGCAGATCATCGCCGACGCCCCGGCGCGTTTCCTCGTGGCCGGCATGGGCGACGCGCTGGCGACGTGGTTCGAGGCCAACTCGTGCAGCGCGGCGCAGTCGCCCAACGAGTGCGGCGGGCTCGGCACGATGACGGGGCTCAGCCTCGCGCGCCTGTGCTACGACACCCTACTGCGCTACGGGCCCGATGCGCGCATCGCCGCCGAGCGGCATCTGGTGACGCCCGCGCTCGAGCACATCGTCGAGGCCAACATCCTGCTCAGCGGCGTGGGCTTCGAGAGCGGCGGGCTCGCCAGCGCGCACTCGATCCACAACGGATTGACCGCACTGGAGGAGACGCACGCCTATTACCACGGCGAGAAGGTCGCGTTTGGCGTGCTGGCCGGGCTGGTCCTGACCGATGCCGATCCGGCGGAGACGGCGCGGGTGTACGCGTTTTGCGAAGAGCTGGGGCTGCCCACCACGCTCGCCGATCTGGGCCTGAAGGGCTGCGCGAGCGAGCGGCTGCGCCTCGCGGCGGAGAAAGCCTGCGCGCCCGGCGAGTACATCCATCACGAGGCGCTCGCGATCACGCCGGAGAAAGTGCTCCACGCGATGCTCGCCGCCGACGCGCTCGGACAGGCGCGGCGGCAACGGGCACGCGGGAAAGCGGACTGAGCTCAGCGCGTGGAAAACGCGTACTCGGTCGTCGTGCGGAAGGTCTCGCCGGCCTTGCGCACGCAGCTGGCGAAGGCCGGCTGGTTGACGGCGTCGGGGAAGTGCTGCGTCTCCAGGCAGAGCGCGTGGTGCTGCCGGTAAACGACGCCGCCCTTGCCCGTCACCGAGCCGTCAAAGTAGTTGGACGTGTAGAACTGGACGCCGGGCTCGGTGCTGCGCGTCTCCATCACGCGCCCGGACGTGGGCTCGTACACGCGGCCGACAAACGTGAGGCCGCGGCCGCCGCCATTGACGGCGTAGTTGTGGTCGTAGCCGCAGGGATTGGAGCCGACCTCGCGCAGATGCGCGCCGACGCGCGTGGGCTGGCGGAAATCCATCGGCGTGCCGGCGACGGGGGCGAGTTGCCCGAGCGGGATCGAGGTCGCATCGACCGGCGTGTACATGTCGGCGTTGAGCTGGAGCTCGTGGTCGAGCACGAGCCCGTGCGCGGCGCCGGCGAGGTTGAAATAGCTGTGGTTGGTCAGATTGACCGGGCAGTCGCGGTCCACCGTCGCCGAGTACTCGATGCGCAGGACGTTGGACTCGGTGAGCGTGTAGGTGACCTCCACGCGGCAGTTGCCGGGGAAACCCTGGTCGCCGTCGGGGCTGAGCAGACTGAATTTAACGGCCACGCCGTCGGAAGCCGGCACGGTCGCGCCGGACCACAGCGAGCGGTCGAAGCCGACGGGGCCGCCGTGCAGGTGATTCGGCGGGTTGTTGATCGCGAGCGAGTAGGTTTTGCCACCGAGCGTGAAACGCCCGCGGGCGATGCGGTTGGCCACGCGGCCGATGGTCGCGCCGAGGAAAGGATGCGAGCCGAGGTACGGCGCGAGCGTGTCGAAGCCGAGCACGACGTCGCCGAGCCGCCCCTGGCGGTCGGGCACATGCAGCTCGGTCAGCGTGGCACCGTAGGTGCAGATCTTGGCGATGGAGCCGGCGGCGTTGGTCAGCACGAAGAGATCCACGGGTTTCCCGGAGACCTGGCCGAAAGGAAGTTTCTGGACGGTGGAGGACATGAGAAAAAAGAAACGGGCCCGCTCAGGAGGCCGGCAATGCGGGGCGCGAATCGACCACACCGGCGAGGGCGTCGCTCACGGCGGTGGCCAGCGAGGTCAACGTGAAGGGCTTTTCGAGGAAGAAGTGCACGCCGAGCTGCCGCGCGCGCTCGGCATCAGCCGAGCGCAGGTAACCAGTCGTGATGATCAGCGGCAAACCGGGGCGTGCCGCCGCGAGCTGGCAGGCCAGATCGACTCCGGTCATGCCGGGCATCGTGAGATCGCTCAGGACGAGATCGTAGGAAGCGGGGTCGCTGCGGAAAGCCGTGAGCGCACCGCGCGGGCTGGTGAAGGCGTGTGGACGGTAGCCGAGCTTGGTGAGCATGCGCTCGGCTATCAGCACCACCGCCGCCTCGTCGTCGACGATCAGGATGCGTTGGCCGTTGCCCATCGGCACGTCGAGCGGCTCCTCCCCCGCATGCTCCTCGACCGCCTGCTGAGCCGGGAAAAAGAGGCGGAAGATAGTGCCGCGTCCGACCTCGCTATCGACGATGATCGCGCCCTCGTGGCTCTCCATGATGCCGTGGACGACCGCCAGCCCGAGACCCGTGCCCTCGCCGGGCGCCTTGGTGGTGAAAAACGGATCGAAAACGCGCTCACACGTCGCGGCATCCATCCCGCATCCGGTATCGCCGACCCAGAGGCAGACCATCGGGCCCAGCGGGAGCTGCGGATGCCGGCAACGCATCTCAGCATCGACCTCCACAAATTTGAGCCGGACCGTGAGCGTGCCGCCGTGCTCGCGCATCGCGTGAGCGGCATTGGTCCCCAGATTCATGATGATCTGGTGCACCTGAGAGGGATCGCTCATGACCGTGGGGCAATCGCCGTCGATGTCGGTCTGGATGTCGATGGTCGTCGCCAGCGAAGCACGGAGGAGCCGCAGCGCCTCCTTCACGATCGGGCCGAGGCTGACAATGCTGCGCTGCTGCTCGCGGCGACGGCTGAAGGTGAGGATCTGCGCAACGAGATCACGCGCGCGCATGCAGGCCTTGAGTCCGTCGGCCAGAAATGCACGCGAGGGATGGGTCTCCGGCAGATCGAGCTCGGCGAGCTGCAGGTTGCCGAGGATGCCCGTGAGGATGTTGTTGAAATCGTGAGCCACGCCACCGGCGAGCGTCCCGATGGCCTCCATTTTCTGGGCCTGGCGCAGCTGAAGCTCGAGCTGCTTGCGCATCTCGTCGGCCTGGACCGTGGAGGTGATATCACGGGTGACGATGACACCGTGCTCCTCGCCGGACGAGGTGTAGAAACAATGCCCGGCAGCCTCGAAGCGGAGCAGGTGCCCGTCGCGATGCCGGTAGCGGTAGCGCCCGCCGCCCTTGCGGCGGACCACGGCCTCCAGAATCGGCCCGAGATCATCGGGGTGGATTGGCTGGAGCATGTTGCTGCCGAGCAGCTCGGCCGGGCTGTAGCCAGTGATCGCCTGGTGATTCGGGCTGACGTAGAGCACGATGCCCTGCGAATCGACCTCCATGACCAGATCGCTGGAGTTTTCGACGAGCAGGCGGAAACGCTCCTCGCGCTCGCGCAGCAGATCCTCGGCGTGTTTGCGCGCGGTGATGTCCTGCATCGTCACCATCAGCCGCATCTGCCCGTCGAGTTCCAGCATGCTGAAGGAGACGAGCAACGTCAGCTGGGTGCCATTTTTGGTCCTCGCGGAGCGTTCGATCGTGTAACCGCGTTCCTGGGCGAGGGCCTTGTCGAGAAAGACCTGCCGGTCGGCCGCGGAGCTAAACGCGCCCAGCTCGATCATCGAGTGTCCGATGACCTCATCGAGGGTGTAGCCGAAAAGGTGAAGCGCCGCGGGATTGACGTGATAGACGACGCCGTCGCCGATGCCGGTGATGACGATGGGCAGCGGGCTGTAGTTGAAGAGCGTCGTGAAGCGGCGCTTGCTCGCGCCGAGCCGCTCCAGATCCTGCCGGCGGGCGAGCCGGCCCTTGGCCTCGCTCAACTCGCGGGCCACCGTGGGCCCGAGGCGGTCGAGCTCGCTCTTGAGCAAAAAATCGTGAGCGCCGCCGCGCATGGCCTCGACGATGCGGTTTTCGCCACGCGAATCGGCCACGAGGATGAAGGGCGTATCGAGCCCGCTCTCCCGGTACAGCGCCAGCGCAGCGAGCCCGCCGAAAGCCGGCATCTCGTAATCGGCCAGAAGCACGTCCCAGGTCGAATCCTTCAATGCGAGGGCAAACGCATCGGGCGTCTCGACGCGTTTGACTGCGGGATCGTATCCGGCCCTGCGCAACTGCTGCACCAACGCCTCCGCGTCCTGGGTCGAATCTTCGACCAAAAGCAGTCGCAGTGGGGTGAGTGACTTGTCGGCGGTAAACACGGGATTACGCAGTGATGGAGCAAAGCACCCCGCCGGCGCCGGTCAAAGGCGAATCCATCCCGCGCGCACAAATCGGTGCATTGCCTTTGCAGGGCACGCGGGCACTCTGATCGCCCGCATGACTCCAGAAGACCGCCTCGCCTCCCTCGGCTACCAGCTGCCCGCGCCACCGGCTGCCGCCGGCAGCTACGTCCCCACCGTGCGCACCGGCAATCTGCTTTTTTGCGCCGGGACGCTGTGCCTGCGCGACGGCCAGCTCACGCACACCGGACAGGTGGGCCGGGAGCAGACGATCGCCTCGGCACAGGAGTCGGCCGCCGTCTGCGCGCTCAACACGCTCGCCAACATCCGCGCCGCCGTCGGCTCGCTCGACCGCGTGGCGCGCATCGTGTCCGTCAACGGCTTCGTCAACGGGATCGACGGCTTTGCCGACAGCCCGGCGGTGATCAATGGCGCGAGCGACCTGTTTGTCGCCGTCTTTGGTGAAGCGGGAAAACACGCGCGAGCCGCCGTCTCAGTCAACGGCCTGCCCAAGGGGGCGACGACAGAGATCCAGGTCGTCGTCGAGTTGAAGGACTGACAAAAAAACTCCCGCGATGCCGTGATAAGTGGCGGCGTCGCGGGAGTCTGAGTCAGTCAGAGAACTGGCTTAAAACGAGCGTTT
>MWDT01000186.1 GCA_002070825.1 Verrucomicrobia bacterium ADurb.Bin122 | reverse complement strand
TCAGTCGTGGTCGGCGGTGATGCGGGGGCGGACGCGGGACTCCTTGGCGGCTTTGCGCCAGGCGATTTTCTTGGGTTGCTCGCGGCGGGCGTGCAGGCGCGCGGCCATCGTCTCCTGTTCGACGAGGAGTTTCAGGTAGCTTTGCCAGCGCTCGGCGGGGAGGGCGCCGCTGGCGAGGGCGGCCTGGATGGCGCAACCGGCCTCGGAGCCGTGGCGACAGTTGGAAAACTTGCACTGGGCGGCGAGGGCGGTGACGTCGGCAAAGGCCTCCCCGACGTCGGCGGACCAGAGCTGGAGCTCGCGCATGCCGGGGGTGTCGATGAGCATGGCGCCGGAGGGGGCGACGAAGAGCTCGCGGCGCGTGGTGGTGTGGCGGCCCTTGCTGTCCTTTTCGCGGACCTCGGCGGTCACCTGCACCTCGTCGCGCATGATGCGGTTGGCGATGGTGGATTTGCCGACGCCGGAGGAGCCGAGCAGCGCGATGGTGCGGCCTTTTTTGAGCCAGCGGGAGAGTTTGCGGAAACCGGTGCCGGTCTCGGCGCTGATCGGGATGACGGCGGCGTCGCCGGCGATGGCGGTGACCTCGGCGGCGATCTCGTCGGCGTTGTCGAGCAGGTCGGCTTTGTTGAGCAGGATGACGGGCTCGGCGCCGCTTTCGCGGGTGACGGCGAGGAAGCGCTCGATGCGGCGCAGGTTGAGATTGGCGTCGAGCGAGGAGACGAGGAAGACGGTGTCGAGGTTGGCGGCGATGGTCTGCTCGTGGCCGTGCTCGCCGGCGGCGCGGCGGCAGAAGCGCGTTTTCCTCGGGAGGACGGCGAGGATGTCGAGTTTGCTGGAGCCGGGGCGCGGGCGCGTGGCGACCCAGTCGCCGATGGAGGGCAACTCGGCGCGCGAGCCGGCGGCGTGGAGGAGCTTGCCGCGGCACTCGCCGACGAGTTCGTCGTCGCCGGTGTTGAGGGCGTAGGCGTGCTTGAGCTCGCAGATGACGCGCGCGGGGCGCAGGCCTGCAGCGGCGTGCGGCGCGAAGGCGGCCTCGAAGTGTTCGTCCCAGCCGAGGTCTGCGAGTTTCATGGCGATGGTCTCAATCGGCGCGTGGGTCGCGTCGGCTCAGAGGGAGATTTGGGCGCGCTTCGGGTCGTCCGGCGGGCGATAGAAAAGGGCGGTGGAGCCGACGGAGCCGGCGTGGAGGCACGGGACTTCGGTGGCGAGGGTGGCGGCGAGGGTGGCGCGGACATCACGGTCGGCGCCGATGAAGCGGACCTTCACGAGCTCGTGGGCCTCGAGGAGTCGTTGCAATTCGCGGGTGACGGCGTGGGTGACGCCGGCCTGGCCGATTTTGAGTGACGGTTCGAGCGTCTGGCCGAGGCCGCGGAGGCGGGTTTTCTGAGCGCCGGTGAGTTGTGGGAGTTCCATGCGGGAAAGGGATGAATCCTAGAGTGGGCCGAAGGTGTCGAGCGGGAGTTCGCGCCACTGGCCGGCGGGGAGGTCGGCGAGCGCGAGGTCGCCGAAGCGTTCGCGGTGGAGGGCGACGACCTCGTGGCCGCGCTCGGCAAACATGCGGCGGACCTGGTGGTAGCGGCCTTCGGTGAGCGTGAGCTCGGCGGTGGTGGCGTCTCGGAAGGTGAGTTGCGCGGGCGCGCAGGGTTCGCGTTCGCCGGTGAGCAGGAGGGTGCCGGCGGCGAAGAGCGCGGCGAGCTCGGCTTGTTGCGCGGGGGCGACGGGCGCCGAGAGGGTGGCGCGGTAGAGTTTGGGGACCTTGTGCTTGGGCGAGGTCAACCGGTGGACGAGCGGCGACTGGTCGGTGAGCAGGATCAGGCCGGAGGTGTCTTTATCGAGGCGGCCGATGCTGGTGACGACCGGATTGCGGCGCTGCCAGCGCGCGGGCAGGAGGGTGTAAACCGATGGGCCTTCGCGGTCGTCGTGCGAGCAGACCAAGCCGAGGGGTTTGTGGACGAGCAGTAGCAGGCCGTCAGGGTGGTCGAGCGGCTGGCCATCGACGAGGACGGAGGCGGGATCGACCTTGGCGCCGGAGTCGCGGGCGGGTTTGCCGGCGACCGTCACGCGACCGTCCTCCACCCAGTCGCGGGCTTCGCGGCGGGAGCAGTAGCCGAGGTTGGCGAGGAGTTGGTCGAGACGGCGCATGCGCGCAGGGATGGCTGCAAAACGCCGGGCGAAGCGCAAAGGGAATCGTGCGGCGGAGGTGGGGGGAGGGTTCCCTTGAAAGCGTTTTTGAAGGGCCTTAGGGCAAACCGGTAAGGCGGTTTTTTTGTTAAACCGGTGGGGCGACTTGGTCGATGAAGCCCTTCATGTACCCCTGTTTTCGGAATACCCTGTGTTGCTTATTGTTTGCCGTCAGCGCGCTCGTCGGAGCTGCGGCGCCCACCAAGATCCGTGTCGGTTATTCGTACTGGTTGCCCAATGTCCCGATGGACGTCGCCGAGGCGCACGGCTGGTTCAAAGAGGAAAACCTGGAGGTGTCCTTCACGCGTACGGAGACCAGCCAGGCGGTGATCGCGGGTTTGAAGAACGGCGAGCTGGATCTGGCGACCGACATGATCGGCTCGTGGATCGAGTGCGCCAATCAGGGCGCGGACATCTTCATCTTGGGCGAGGTGAACTGGTCGCATGGCGGCGACAAGATCCTCGTGCGCGACGGCGCCGATATCGCCACGATGCAGCCGAAGCGTCTCGGCGTGTACATGAACAACCTCGCGGTCTCCCAATTTCTCAACGCCTACCTGGCCTCCCGGGGGCTCGTCGGCGCCGACTACACGCTCGTCGAGGTGGCCGATGGACCGAAGATGCAGGAGATGTTCGGCGAGGGAAAACTCCGCGCCGTCGTCACCTGCGAGCCGGATGCCGGCGACATGGTTGAGAAACACGCGGGCAAGGTCGTGGCCACGACGGCGGACTATCCGGGCGTGATGCCCGAGGGCTTTGCGGCGCGAGGTGCGTTTGTGCGCGAGATTCCGAAGGAGTCGCTGGAAGCGTTTTTCCGCGTCTGGTTCCGCGCCGTCGCCTACGTCGCCGATCCGGCCAACGCTGCCGAGGTCGCGAAGATCGCCTCCGAGAGCACGCTCGGCGGCACCGATACCTACACGGTGGAAACGCTGACCGAGGAGCTCGCCCAAGTCCCCCTGCACACCCCAAAACAGGCCATCGTGACCAACACCAAGGGCGGCAATTTGCAGACCTACTACAACCGCTGCCTCGGTTTCCTCATCAAGGCCGGCCGGCTCAACTCCGCCTTCAAGCCGAAGGACGCGATCTACACCGAGCCGTTGCTCCAGGCTGCTGCGGCCGCTGACGGCCGGAAATAAGCTCCGCGGGGGCGCGTCTTCGCTCGCGTCGAGTTCACGGCGCGGGCGGGTCTGCTTGAGCTTGGCAGGCGGTGCTCCGGCGTATTGCGTGGGGACCGCTCCACCATGCGCCAGATCGCTCCCGCAGTCTTTGCCCTGTGTCTGTGCCTCCAATCGGTCTGCACGGCCGGCCCCGATCTGGCGGCAGCCCGGCAGGCGATCGCCGCGCGGCGCGATGCCGAGGCGCGTGCGCTCCTGCTACCGCTCATCGCGGCGCAGCCGGCTGATGCGGAGTCCCTGTACCTGCTCGGCGCCTGCGAGTCGCGGCTCAGTGAGCTCGCCCCCGCCGTCGAACACCTCGCGGCGGCCGTGGCGCTGGCACCCGACAACGCCGACTACCAGAGCGCGTACGGCAACGCCTGCCTGCGCCACGCCAACAAAACGCGTTCGCTGGCTCTGACCAAGCGCGGGCTCGCCGCGCTCCAGCGGGCCGTCGAGCTCGCGCCCGACTGCCTGGAGGCACGCGAGGGCCTGTATGGGTTTTATAGCCGCGCGCCGTGGTTTGTCGGCGGCGACTCCGCCAAGGCTGCCGCGCAGCTCGCCGAGATTGAACGACTCGACACTGGCCGCGCGCTGGCCCTGCGCGTCGGGCACCAGCTCCACCGCAAGGCCTATGCGGAGGCGTTTGCCCTCTGCGAGGCCGCCCTCCGCGCCGATCCCCGCGATCCCTCGGCGCTTTTGGCGCTCGGCCAGACGGCGGCGCAGAGCGGCGAGCGCCTGGACCGTGGCGCCGAGGCGTTGGAGACGTGTCTCGCATTGCCTGAAAAGACCGCCGGCCTGGATCGCGCCGAGGTGCGCTACCGGCTCGCACAGATCCGCTGGCGGCAGGGCAACCCGGCCGCGGCGCGGGCCGAGGCCCAGGCTGCGCTCGCGCTCAGCCCGGACCACGTCGGGGCGAAAACCCTCCTCGCGCAGGTGCCCTGAGCTGCGTTTCCCGCCCTGCAAAAACTTGCCAGAATAGTCTCGGCAACCGTCCCGCCTTTTGGGATGCCTTGGCGGTTACTCGCAACGAAGCGTAATTTATGGCCCTTTGGGAATATAAAGTCATCACCAGCGGCAAGGGCGGGTTTGCCACCCCTGCACTGCTGGAATCGTATCTCAACCAACTCGGCAAAGAGGAGTGGGAGATCGTCGAATTTCGTACGCAACCGGATAACGTGCTCGCCTTCAACGGCCTCGCGCGTCGCCCCACGCAACGCGATTGGACGCTCGAAGCCGCTGCCGCCGCCGCCGCCAAGGTCGAAGCCGACAAACTCCGCGCGGAGTTTGCCGCGAAGTACCAGGCCGCCGCCTCCGGCTCTGCGCCCGCCTCCGATGCCCCCGCCGATTCCGAGGCCGTCAACCGCGACGACTCCTTCCGCCGCCCGCTCGACACCGAGCACGACCAGGACCCGTACGCGCTCGACGACAGCTCGACCGAAGAGGAGGAGATCCCCGAGGACGAGCAGCTCCCGACCTTCTTCGAAGCGGTCCGCCCGCACATGCGCCGCAATCAGCGCGGCCCCGGCTACGCCGTGGGTATCGATTACCTGGTGAAACGCTTCGAACTGCTCGAAGAAGACCTCATCGGCGCCCTCAAGGACTGCGGCTTCCCGATCCCCGAAGACGAGGACGACAAGCCCTTCTACATCGAGTACGACGGCGACCTTTACTGGCTCAACACCAACCGCCGCGGCGAGCTCTGGCTCAACACCCGCGAGAAGCCGCGCCCCGTCTTCAAGAGCGTCAAGGGCACCCCGATCTCCACCGAGGTCGTCGAAGAAGCCATCTCCGAAGAGACCAAAGCCGCCGCCGACGAACGCGC
>MWDT01000185.1 GCA_002070825.1 Verrucomicrobia bacterium ADurb.Bin122 | reverse complement strand
TGATCGAGGAACCACCAGCCGGAGCCGAACTGGATCTTGCCCGGCATGGAGCCGTCCTGGAAGTTGCCGATCATCGCGGCGAAGGTGTAGTTGTCCGCCGGGTTGAGGTTGTAGAGGATTGTCTTCGGCAGGGCGCCTTCGACATCGAGCGCGTCGAGGTAGCGCGACAAGGTCTGCGCCTGCGGCAAATCGCCGATCGAGTCCACGCCGGCATCCGCGCCCACGCGCTTGAGCAGCCGCGTGCTGTTGTTGCGCAGGGCCCCGAGGTGGAGCTGCTTCGTCCAGCCGCGCTTCGCATCGAGTCGCCCGAAAAAGAGCATCATGAACGTGGCAAATTGGCCCGACTCCGCGGCGCTGGCGGCCTGCCCCGCACGCGCACGTTTGAAAATGCCCGCGGCCTCTTTCTCCGAGCAAGGAGAGAAGGGCATATACTCAAAGCTGTGGTCCGAGACGCGCGCCCCCAGCGAGTGGAAAAACGCGTGCCGCTCGTCGAGCGCCGAGAGTAGATCGGCGAGATCGGCCACGCTCCGGCCGCCGCGGGCGGCGAGCTGGTCGCACCATGCGTTGAACAGCTCGGGCGTCTGCACCGCCATGGCCTTGTCCGGGCGGAAGGTCGGATAAACGCGCGTCTTCAGGGCCGACTTCGAGACCGCCACATGGTGTTCCAGACTGTCAGCGGGGTCGTCCGTCGTGCAAAGCGCCGCGACCTTCGACTTGGTCAGGATGCCGTGGACGGAGAACTCGGGTTTCGCCAGCAGGGCGTTGGCCTGCGCCCAGATCGCCGGGGCGCTTGTCTCGTTGATCACCTGCTCGATGCCGAAATAGCGGCGCAACTCCAGGTGCGACCAGAGGTAGAGCGGATTGCGCACGAACTGCGGCACGGAGCGCGCGTAGGCGTTGAACTTCTCCAGATCGCTCGCGCCGCCCGTCACCAGCGACTCATCGACGCCATTGGCGCGCATGCCGCGCCACTTGTAGTGGTCGCCCGCCAGCCAGATGCGTGTCAGATTCTCGAACTGCCGGTTGGCCGCGATCTCCTGCGACGGCAGATGGCAGTGGTAATCGATGATCGGCATCCCCTCCGCATGCTCGTGATAAAGCTTTTGCGCCCACGTAGTCGTGAGAAGGAAGTCGCGATGCAGAAAATCGGAAGTGGGCATGGAGCAGAATTCGAGGATTAAGACACCGGCGTAGGGCGCCGCGCCTTCGCAGACAATCTTGATGCGAAATCTTGCCATCCGCCGGAGCGACGGCGAACGTCTGCAAACTTTTTCATGGAAACCCCGACGCCATCCTCGCAACCCCGAGTGACCCTCAAGGACGTCGCACGCGAAGCCGACGTCCACGTCTCCACCGCCTGGCGCGCGCTGAGCAACGACACCTACGTCTCCACGGAGAAGCGCACGCGCATCCGCGCCATCGCCGAACGCCTCGGCTACACACCCGACCCGATGCTGTCGGCGCTGAGCAGCTACCGGCGCAAACAGCGTCCGCCGGCCTACCGCTCCACCCTCGCATGGGTAAACAATTTCCCCACACGCCAGGACTGTTTCGGGCGTACCTACATCCAGGGCTTTTTCGAAGGCGCCAAAGCCTACGCCGAGAGCATGGGCTTCCGCTTGGAGGAATTCTGGCTGCGCGAGCGCGGCATGACGCCAAAACGCGCCCGCGAAGTCCTCCTCGCACGAAACATCCGCGGCCTGCTTTTCGCCCCGCAGCCGATGGCAGGCGGCTCGCTCGACATGGAGCTCGACGATTTCTCCTGCGTGAGCATCGGCTACTCGCTCGCCTCGCCCCGCCTCCATGTCGCCTGCAACGACCAGCACGCCTCGACTCTCCTCTGCCTGCGCCACCTGATTGAAGCCGGGCACCACCGCATCGGTATGGTGACGGCCAGCGACACGATCCGGCGCACGGTCCACCATTTCGAGGCGCCGTTTCTGGTTTTCCAAAACGCCCTTCCGGCAAAACAACGCGTACCGTTGTTTCTCGTCGAAGGTGCCGAGGAGCCGGGCGACCTGGCCCGATGGAGCAAACACTTCGCCAAGTGGTATGCCACCGAACGCCCCACGGCGATCATCGCCACCTTCACAGGAGTCGTCCCGTGGATCGAGCAACTCGGGCTGAAAGTCGGCAAGGACATCAGCCTGGCAACACTTTCACGCACCCAGCAGCCGCGCTGGGCGGGAATCGACCAACAGGAGCGCATGATCGGCGCGCGCGCCGTCGAGCTGTTGATCAGTATCTTTCAGGCAGGCGAGCGCGGAGTGCCCGAGACTCCGATACGCCTGCTCGTCGAGGGCAAGTGGGTGCCGGGAGAAACCGTGTGCAGCGTCGGTGAGCCGGCTCCAGAACTGCTCGCCGCACTGGAATAAACGCCCGGGGAGAGCCCCGGCTCATCCGGACACCGACCGCTTGGTTCACAAAAAAGCCGCGTCCGGAAGTGGACGCGGCTCGAAAGACAAACGCTCGATCAGAGCTTCGGGCCGCCCTGAGCGAAATGGCGGGCGCGCAGGCGCAGGCCGTTGAGGCGGATGAAGCCGGTGGCGTCGCTCTGGTTGTACCAGCTCTTCACGCCTTCCATCGAAGCGACGTTCATGTCGTACAGGGAGTACTTCGACTTGCGGCCGCAGGTGATGATGTTGCCCTTGTAGAGCTTGAGGCGGACGGTGCCGGTGACGCACTCCTGGCTCTTGTCGATGAACGCCTGGATGCACTCGCGCTCGGGCGCGAACCAGAAGCCGTTGTAAACGAGCTCGGCGTACTTCGGCACGAGGCTGTCGCGCAGGTGCATGACCTCGCGGTCCATCGTCAGCGTCTCGACCTGGCGGTGACCCTGCATGAGGATCGTGCCACCCGGAGTCTCGTACACGCCGCGCGACTTCATGCCGACGAAGCGGTTTTCAACGAGATCGACGCGGCCGATGCCGTGCTTGCCTCCGAGGGCGTTGAGGGTCTTGAGGACGCCGGCGGGCGTCATCTTCTTGCCGTTTACGGCGACGCAGTTGCCCTGCACGAAATCGAGTTCGACGTACTCGGGCTTGTTGGGCGCATCTTCCGGAGAGACGGAGAGCTTGAACATGCCCTTGTTCTCCTTGGTCGTCGGGTCGAACCACGGATCTTCGAGGATGCCGGCTTCGTAGGAGATGTGGAGCAGGTTGCGATCCATCGAATAGGGCTTCTTAAGCGAGGCCTCGACCGGGATCTTGTGCTCCTGGCAGTAGGCGATCATCTCGGCGCGGCCAGGGAACAGGTCGCGGAACGTGTCGATCTTCCACGGGGCGATGATCTGGAGATTGGGAGCGAGCGCCATGTAGGACAGCTCGAAGCGGCACTGGTCGTTGCCCTTGCCGGTGGCGCCGTGCGCGACGGTGTCGGCCTTTTCTTTCTTGGCGATTTCGATCTGGGCCTTGGCGATGAGCGGGCGGGCGATCGAGGTGCCGAGGTAGTACTGGCTCTCGTAGATCGCGTTGGCGCGGATCATCGGGTAGATGAAGTCGCTCGCGAACTCATCCACGAGGTCCAGCGTGTAGTGCTTGGAGGCGCCGGTCTTCTTTGCCTTCTGGGCCAAGCCCTTCAGCTCTTCCTCTTGGCCGATGTCCGCGGCAAAGGTCACGATCTCGGCGTCGTAGGTTTCCTTTAACCACTTGACGATGACGGAGGTGTCGAGGCCTCCGGAGTAAGCGAGCACGATTTTCATAGGTAAAAGAGTGAGCAGGATTGGCCCATCCGGCCGGTCCGCGCAAAGCAAATCTGGGGCAGCGCCTTTTACCCTGAGTTCATAACTGGCCCGTTGCGGTCCCTCGGCGGGGAGATACCCTTAACGGCGTCAGGTCCGAATATTATTCCATCATTATACCCATGTCAGTGCCTCCCCATGAACTCTCCAACCACGCACGATCCTTGTCGCCGCCTTTTGGGCACGCAGGGATTTACCCTCGTGGAGATCATGATCGTCGTCGTGATCATCGGTCTCCTCGCAGCTATGGCAGTCCCCGCCTTCCAGCGAATCCGCCGTAACGTCCAAAACAAAACCTTCGCCAACGATCTGCGCCAGATCCGTGGCGCCGCCGATCAATACATCATGGAGTACAGCGCCTACCCCGAAGACGGATTCCCCGGCTCGCTTCCTGTGGGACTGGCGGAATACCTGCCAAGTGGTTTTGGCGCGCGCAACACTCCTGTCGGCGGCCAATGGGACTGGGATTTCCAACAATTCGGCTGCACCGCCGGCATTTCTGTCTATCAACCCATGGCCGATGCCGCCCAGATGCAGGAGCTCGACGCGTTGATCGATGACGGCGACCTCAGCTCGGGCAACTTCCGAACCCGATCCGACGGCTACATCTACGTGATCGTGCCCTGACCCGGGCCACGAGCACTGGAAACTTCAGCACCCGCAGTTCGCTGCGGGTGCTTTTTTGCGCCTCAGCGACGCGAAGCCGCAGCAGCCTTGGCCAGCATGACCATGATCGCCTTCTGCGTGTGCAGACGATTTTCCGCCTGGTCGAAAATGATCGAGCGCGGGTTATCGAGCACCTCCTGCTGCACTTCCTCGCCGGCATGGGCGGGCAGACAGTGCATGAAGTAGGCATCGGGCTTGGCCGCGGCGAAAAGTTTTCCCGTCACCGAGTACGGCGACATCAGGCGGATGCGCTCACGCGACTCCTCCTCCTTGCCCATGCTCACCCAGACATCGGTGTAAACGACATCGGCATCCTTCACCGCCTCGAACGGATCGGTGGTGAACTGGTAACCGCCCGAGAAGCCCTCTTTGGCGAGCAGCGCATCGAGATCGGCGCCCGGCTCGAAGCCCTTGGGGCCCGCGAGCGAGATCTTCATGCCGAACAGATTGGCGCCGAGCACCCACGAGTTGGCCATGTTGCACGCCGTGTCGCCGAGGAACGCGATCTTGCGGCCCTTGAGCGACGCCAGCAGGTCTCCGCCCGGCGCAGTCCAGCGCTCGGCCATCGTAAACGCATCCGTGTAAATCTGACAGGGATGCGAAAAGTCCGTGAGCGCGTTGATCACCGGGATCGAGCCCGCCGCCGCCAGCCGCTCCACATCGCTGTGGTCGTACGTGCGCACGATCAGCCCGTGCACGAAGCGCGACAGCACCTTCGCAGTGTCCTCGATCGTCTCGCCGCGCCCGAGCTGGATGTCGTTGCGGTTCAAAAACAGCGGATTGCCGCCCAGCTCGTG
>MWDT01000184.1 GCA_002070825.1 Verrucomicrobia bacterium ADurb.Bin122 | reverse complement strand
GACCGCGCCTCGCCCTACACCAGCACGATCGTCTTCCTCGTGCGCAAAGGAAACCCCAAGGCCATCCACGATTGGGATGACCTGGTGAAGCCCGACGTGGCCGTCATCACCCCCAACCCGAAAACCTCCGGCGGAGCCCGCTGGAACTACCTCGCCGCCTGGGCCTACGGCCGTCGCCACTTCGGCGGCGATGCGGGCGCCCGACGCTTCATCACCGATCTTTTCCAACGCGTGCCGGTGCTCGACAGCGGCGCGCGCGGCGCCACCACGACCTTTGTGCAACGCGGCCTCGGCGACGTCCTCCTCTCCTGGGAGAGCGAGGCCTTCCTCGCGCTCAAGGAGTTTGGCCGGGATCAGTTCGAGATCGTCGTCCCCTCGCTCTCCATTCTGGCCGAGCCGCCCGTGGCCGTCGTCGAGCAGGTGGCCGCGAGAAAAGGCACCACGAAAGTCGCCCGCGCCTACCTCGAGTACCTGTACAGCGACGACGCCCAGGAAATCGTTGCCAAACACTTCTACCGGCCCCGCTCCGCGAAGATCGCCGCCAAATACGCCGCGCAGTTCCCCACCCTCCAACTGGTCACCATCGACGACGAGTTCGGCGGCTGGACCACCGCGCAGCAAACGCACTTCGCCGACGGCGGCGCGTTTGACCAAATCTACCGCAAATAACCGGCGGCACACGCGCACACCCACACGGACGCAGGGCACCCGCCTCGCCCTGCGCCCTCCGATCACACGCCCGCCACCATGCCCGCCCACACGCCACGCCGCATCCTGCCCGGCTTCAACCTCTCGCTCGGCTTCACCCTCGTTTACCTCAGCCTGATCGTGCTCATCCCGCTCTCGGCCACGTTTCTCAAATCGGCCGATCTCAGCCTCGCGGAGTTCTGGGCACTGGTCACCTCGCCACGCGTACTCGCCTCCTACCGGATCACCTTCGGCGCCTCGCTCGCCGCCGCCACCCTCAACGCCGGCTTCGGCCTCGTCGTCGCCTGGGTGCTCGTCCGGTACTCGTTTCCCGGTAAACGCCTCGTCGATGCCATCGTCGATCTGCCCTTCGCCCTGCCCACCGCCGTCGCCGGCATCGCACTGGCCTCCCTCTACGCCAGCAACGGCTGGATCGGCCGCCTCCTGGCGCCACTCGGCATCAAGGTCGCCTACACCGAGCTCGGCGTACTCGTTGCCCTCACCTTCATCGGCCTGCCCTTCGTCGTGCGCACCCTCCAGCCCGTACTCGAAGAACTCGAGCCCGAGCTCGAAGAGGCGGCCGACACGCTCGGCGCCACCCGCTGGCAAACGCTGCGCCGCGTCGTCTTCCCCGAGCTCCTCCCCGCGCTGATCACCGGCTTCGCACTCTCCTTCGCGCGCGCCCTCGGTGAGTACGGCTCGGTCGTCTTCATCTCCGGCAACATGCCCATGCGCACCGAAATCACGCCCCTGCTCATCATCGCCAAGCTCGAACAGTTCGACTACCGCGGCGCCACCGCCCTGGCCGTGGTCATGCTCGTCGCCTCGTTCCTCCTGCTGCTCCTCATCAACACACTCCAGCGATGGAGCAACTGGCGCCACCGCGCCGCCGCCTGACACCATGGCCGCCGCCACCACCTCCCGACTCGCACGCCCGGCCGTCCTGGCCGGCCCGCGCCTCCACCGCGATCCCGTCTGGCTCCGCCGCACCCTCATCGGCCTCGCCCTCGCGTTTCTCGCGCTGTTCCTCCTGCTGCCGCTCGCCGCCGTCTTTGCCGAAGCCCTCCGCCGCGGACTCGGCGCCTACTTCGCCGCGTTTCACGATGCCGATGCGCTCGCCGCCATCCGGCTCACCTTTCTGGCCACCGCCATCGCCGTGCCCGCCAACCTCCTCTTCGGTGTCGCCGCCGCCTGGGCCATCGCCAAGTTCGAGTTTCCAGGGAAAAGCGTGCTGCTCACGCTGATCGATCTGCCCTTCGCCGTCTCCCCGGTGATCTCCGGCCTGATCTACGTGCTGATCTTCGGCGCCCAGGGCTGGATCGGGCCCTGGCTCATCGAGCACGACCTCAAGGTCATCTTTGCCACGCCCGGCATCGTGCTCGCCACGACCTTCGTCACCTTCCCCTTTGTCGCGCGCGAGCTCATCCCGCTCATGCAATCGCAGGGCAACGACGAGGAGCTCGCCGCGCTCACCCTCGGCGCCTCCGGCTGGCAGATTTTCCGCCGGGTCACCCTGCCCAACATCAAATGGGGCCTGCTCTACGGCGTCATCCTCTGCAACGCCCGCGCGATGGGCGAGTTTGGCGCCGTCTCCGTCGTCAGCGGACACATCCGCGGCGAGACCAACACCATCCCGCTCCACGTCGAAATCCTCTACAACGAGTACAACTTCGTCGCCGCCTTTGCCGTCGCATCCCTGCTCGCGCTCCTCGCTCTGCTCACCCTCGTCCTGAAAAGCATCGTCGAATGGCGCGCCCGCCGCACCGCCTCCGAATCTTCCTCATGAGTGTCGAAGTCTCCCATCTCCGAAAAACGTTCGGCCAGTACACCGCGCTCGACGATGTGAGCCTCGCCGTCCCGCGCGGCCGCCTCACCGCGCTGCTCGGCCCCTCCGGCTCCGGCAAGACCACGCTCCTGCGCATCATCGCCGGACTGGAAATGCCCGACCCAGGCTCCGGTGCCATCCGTTTCCACGGGCAGGACGTCAGCCAGACGCCCGTCGGCGCGCGCCGCGTCGGCTTCGTTTTCCAACACTACGCGCTCTTCCGCCACCTCTCCGTCTTCGACAACGTCGCCTTCGGCCTGACCGTCCGCCCACGCGCCACGCGGCCCTCGAAAGCCGAGATTCGTGAACGCGTTCACCACCTGCTCCGGCTCGTGCAGCTCGACGGCTACGAACGCCGCCTGCCCTCGCAGCTCTCCGGCGGGCAACGCCAGCGCGTGGCACTCGCCCGCGCCCTCGCCGTCGAACCCGAAGTCCTGCTGCTCGACGAACCCTTCGGCGCACTCGATGCCCGTGTGCGCAAGGACCTGCGCCGATGGTTGCGCCAGCTCCACGAGGAAGTGCACCTCACCACCATCTTCGTCACCCACGACCAGGAGGAGGCGCTCGAAATCGCCGACGAGGTCGTGGTCATGAACCAGGCACGTATCGAGCAAACCGGCACCCCGGAGTCCGTGTACGACCACCCGGCCTCGCCCTTCGTTTACGAATTTCTCGGCAACGTGAACCGGCTCTCGCTGCCCTCCGCGGGCTTCGCCTCCGCCGAT
This sequence comes from Verrucomicrobia bacterium ADurb.Bin122, assembly GCA_002070825.1. GTDB lineage: Bacteria > Verrucomicrobiota > Verrucomicrobiia > Opitutales > Opitutaceae > MWDT01. Next base: position 2,020 of record MWDT01000184.1, on the reverse strand, counting down.
GCCTTCGACGAGCGCAGCGGGCGCATCGCCTACGTCCGCCCCCACGACATCGACATCGAGCTGCCGCACTCCGGCCTCACCGGCGAAGCGGCCCTTGTCCGCCACATCCACGCCGCCGGCGCCGTCGCACACCTCACCTGCGCACGCGAATCCCGCCCGTCAGAACTGATCGAGGTGGAGATTTCCCGCCAAAGGCTGGCCGAGCTCGCCCTCACGCCCGGCACCGCCGTGCGCCTGCGCATGCGCCGCGCACACCAGTTCGCCGAGGACTTCGCCATCTAGCGCTCCGCTGCCCGGTTCCGCACACGGGAAACACGGCGTGGGCTTGGCACGCGTCCGGCTAGTCTCCTGCCGTGCCGTTTCCCGAGACAAAACTTCCTCCGCGCATGCGGCGCCGCCCGCTCCGGTAGCGTCCCATGCACGACCTGCTCCACGCCACGCTTCTCACGCTCGGCATCGCTGCGCTGAGCCTGCTGTCGATTTTGCCCGGCGGTGTGGCGCTCGGCTGGCTGCTCGCCCGCCGCCACTGGCGCGGCAAGGCCCTCGTCGAGACACTCGTCGCGCTGCCCATGGTCGTGCCCCCGGTCGCCACCGGCCTGGTGCTCTTGAAACTCTTCGGACGACGCGGCCCGCTCGGCGCGTTTTTCGAGCGCACGCTCGGCATCGAGATCGTGTTCACTTGGAAAGCCGTGGTGCTGGCCACCGCCGTGATGTCGCTTCCGCTGCTGGTCCGCGCCGCCCGCGTGGCCTTCGAGGAGGTGCCAGTGCGCTTCGAGCAAGTCGCGCGCACCCTCGGCGCCAGCCCCTGGCGCACCTTTTTCAGTGTGACGCTCCCGCTCGCGCGCCGCGGGCTGCTCGCCGGCGCCACCCTGGCCTTCGCACGCGCCCTCGGCGAGTTTGGCGCCACCATCATGGTCGCCGGCTACATCCCCGGCGAAACCAACACCCTCGCCCTCGATATTTACCACCAGGTGCAACTCGGGCACGATGGCGCCGCCTTGGGCCTGCTCGGCGTCTCCGTCGCGCTCGCCTTTGGCGCACTCACGCTCAGCGAATGGCTGCTACGCCGGCGACCGCCGGCAGCCGCCGTAGCCGCCGACACCGACACGCCGGACTGCCTCGCAGCCACCGCCACGCCAGCGTCGCCAGACGCCGACGGACCGCAGACGGCCCTCGTCTTCGAAGGCCTGCGCTGGCAGGCCGGTACTTTCTTGCTCGAAACCGATGCGACCTTCGCCGGCCGCGTCACCGGACTTTTCGGCACCTCCGGCTCCGGCAAAACCACGCTCGTCGAACTCGTCGCTGGACTTCGGCGACCGCTCGCAGGCCGGATTTGCCTCGGCACACAGTGCTTCGCCGACGCTGCCTCCGGGCACCGTTTGCCACCCGAGGCGCGCCAGATCGGATTTGTGCCGCAAGACGGCGCCCTGTTTCCCCATCTCAGCGTCGAGGGCAACCTGCGCTTTGCCGAGCGACGCGCCCCCAGTGAGGGCCGTGCCGCCCGCCGTGCGCACATCTGCGGTTTGCTCGGCATCGCGCCCCTGCTCGGACGGACCGTGGAGGCGCTCTCCGGCGGCGAGCGGCAACGCGTGGCACTCGCACGCGCCCTCGTCTCCGCGCCCCGCCTGCTGCTGCTCGACGAGCCTCTCGCCGCCCTCGACGCCGCCCGCAAAGCCGCGATCATCCCGCACCTGCGCCGCGTCCGCGACGAGTTGCGAATCCCGATGATTCTGGTGAGTCACTCCCGTGACGAAGTCCTCGCCCTGTGCGATTCGCTCGCGGTCATGGAGTCGGGCCGGCTGCTGCAACACGGCCCCGTCACCGAAGTTTTCCGCCGACCCGCCAGCGATGCCGTCGCGCGCATCGTCGGCGTGGAGACCGTGCTGCCGGGCCGCTTCCTCGGCGGCGATGGGGCGCTGGCGGCCGTCGAGGTGGGCGGCGTGCGACTGTTTGGCATGGGAGACCAACTGCCGGCGGGCACGGAGTCCGTGCTGGTGAGCATCCGGGCCGAGGATGTCAT
>MWDT01000183.1 GCA_002070825.1 Verrucomicrobia bacterium ADurb.Bin122 | reverse complement strand
CGAGCTCGACCCCAATCAGGACAATGCCCTCGCCTGGTTCGAGTCCCTCGAACGCGAAAAAAACAGCCCCGCCGCTAGACTCGCCGCACTGCGCCGCATCGCCACCCTGCCCGGCAGCTGGCGCGCCCGACTCTGGCTCGCGAAGGAAGCCCTCGACCGCCGCCAACTCGACGAAGCCCTCAGCTTGTACCGGGATGCGCTCGCGATGGCCGGTTCGCCGGCGCCCGCCGACCTGCTCACCCAAATGAGCGGCGACCTCGGCAACGCCGCGCACCTCCCGGAGCTCCTCGCACTCACCGAACCGCATTTTCGTGCCGACCTCCACGGGATTCAGGTGGGCAACAACCTCCTCAAGGCAAACCTCGATCTGGCCCGCTTCGAGACCGTCCGCCAGCTCCTCGACCAGCTCTACGCACAAAAACGCCCGGACTGGAAACCCACGCTCGACTATTGGGAGAGCGAACTCGCCAAGGCCAGGCTGTCCACCGTCGCCACCGCGCCCGACGGCCACCTCGAAATTGCGATGCTCCACGGCGACGGCCCGGTCTGGCTCCCCCCCGCCTCGCCCGCATCCGAACTCTTTCCCGCGGCCACCACAGACGAGCCCCTGCGCGTCGCCTTCCTCGGCTGCACCGGCGAAAAACCGATGAGCGAGAAAACCATCGAAGCCACCTTTGCCGATGCGCCCGGACGCCTGAGCCGCGCGCTGCCGCTATTCCTTGCCGAACACACCTTTTTCAACGGCAACGCCCAGGTGCGCCCCCTCGTCGCATGGGCACGCGGCGAGCCATCCGCCTTCATCTTCTGCGCCGCCCCGTGGAAGGAAGACGACGCTGCGCAACAAGCCAGGCGACTCGATCCGCCGGCCGACTACATCGTCATCACTCACCTGAAGGTCACGGAAGAGCCCTGGCGCGCGGAGCTGCGCCTCATCCGCACCATCGATGCCCAGCTGCTGGGCTCCGCCACGGCAGAGTTTTCCCTGCGCGACCCCGAGCAGCCACTGCGCCGCCTGGCCGACGAGATGCTCGGGCTGCTGCACGAGCACGCCGGACTGGAGCCGGCCACGCCGCCACCACACTACACCGTGCCACACGGCGCCGCCTTCGGCCACTACCTGATCCGGCTGGAGCAGCTCCTGTCCGTCCGCTGCTACACCGCCGATCCCTCCGCCGGCAACGAGCTCCATGGCGAACGCGAGATCATCGACGGCGATATCGAGCTGTGCCTGCTCCAGCCCGCGAATGTCGTCCCCCGACTCCTGCTCGCCCAGACGCTTAAACGCCTCGGAAAAATCCGCCCGGAAGTCGTCGCCGAATACCGCGACAAAATCGCGCTTCTTGAGAAGCAGCACCCGCTCCCCCCGCCGGCCGGCGGCATCGTACATCGACTCTTCTCCGAGCTCTACCCCTAAGCCCGGCGGGGGCTCAGCCGCCCTACGGAGCCTCTCCTTCCTCGTCTGCTTTGAGGAAACGCACAGGGCCTGTTTGCCCTGTGCGTTTTTGTGCGTTAACTCTGCGTCAGCCACCATTCTGTAACTTCAACCAAACGGAGGCGACGCCATGACACTACGCGATAGCTACAAAGCAAAAATCGAAGCCCAGATTGAGGAGGAGACCGCCCGGATTGCCATGCTCAAGGCACGGGCCAAACGCCTCGCGGCGGATGCCCAGATTCTCTCCATGGAGGAACTGGCCGAAACCGAGGCCAAACTTGAGGCGCTCAAGGGAAAACTCGGCCGGTACCTCGGCGCCGGCGAAGGCGCATTCGAAGACCTCAAACACGGCGTCGAACTGGCCTCGCGCAACCTCGCCCAAGCTGTGCGCCACGCCGCGAAACGCTTCGATTAAGCCCCCACTCGCCCCGTGAGCAGCTGGGTCTCACGCTACAAGCAGATCGGTCGCGCGGTGGAGCAAGTACAGCGCCTCCGCGTCATCCTCGGCGTGTTCTTGAAATACGGCTACGGCGACCTCATCCACCGCCTCCCGCTACACGATCTGTGGCGATCACTTCCAGGACGCCGATTCCGGCGAGCACAAGCCGAGATCGCCCGACACCCACGCCCTGTGCGCCTGCGACTCGCCTTCGAGGAGCTTGGCCCGACCTTCGTCAAATTCGGTCAACTTCTCGCCAGCCGCAGCCGGCTCCTGCCCAAACCTTACCTCGACGAACTGGCGCGATTGCACGACCACGTGCCACCTATCCCGTTTGAGGAGGTGCAGGCCGTGATCGCCGGCGAGCTGAACCGCCCCATTCTGGAAGTGTTCGCCGAAGTCGACCCGACGCCGCTCGGCTCGGCCTCCATCGCCCAGGTGCACCCCGCCCGGCTTCTGGATAAAACGGAGGTGGTGGTGAAAGTGCAGCGGCCGGAGATCGCCACAGTCATCCGCACCGATCTCGCGCTGATGGGCCATCTCGCCGCGCTGGTGGAGCGACATGTCGAGGAATGGCGGATCTACAACCCGTCGGCCATCATCGCGGAGTTTGCCCACCGGATGGAGAAGGAGCTGGATTTTTCCAATGAGGTCGCGGCGATGCAGCGCTTCTCACAACAATTCGCAGGCCTGCCACACGTGCGCGTGCCGCGCGTGCACCGCGCACAATCCACCCAGCGACTCCTCACCATGGAGCGCATCCAGGGCATCCCCGCCTCCCACACCGAGGCCCTCGATCAAACCGGCCTCGACCGTGCCCTCCTCGCACGCCGGATCGTCGATGTGACACTCCGGCAAATCTTCATCCACGGTTTTTTTCATGCCGACCCTCACCCGGGAAATATCCACGCACTGCCGGGGAACGTACTCTGCTTTCTCGACTTCGGCATGACGGGTTTTTTCGCACGTGAGGCACGAGAGACCCTCGCCGACCTCATGATCGCAGTCGCCCGCCAGGACGAATCATCCGGCACCGCCGCACTTCTCAAACTCGCCGGCGCCGAGCTTGAGCCAGCGAAGCCCGGACTTGAAGCCGACTTCGCCGAGCTCATCCACCAACACACCGGCTGCGTGATGGGCGACCTCGTGTTCGACCGTCTGCTCCAACATCTGTTTCAGCTCACGTATCGCCATTCGCTCACGCTGCCGCCAGAGGTTTTCACCGCGCTGAAGGCACTCGGCCAGATCGAGAGCCAGATCCAGCAGCTCGACCCCAAACTCGACCTGCTGGCAGAGCTCGAACCATTCCTGAAAGAACTCCGCACCGCACGCATCCGGCCACGGCGGCTCCTGCGCGACCTCGTGAATTTTGGAGGCGAAGCAATGGTCACCCTGCACGCCATGCCGCTGGAATTGCGCAAAATCGCCGCCCTGCTGCGCAGCGGAAAGTCGAGGGTGACCTTTCAAGTCGAGGGGCTCGCACCACTCAATGAGGCATTGGAGCGCGGAACAAACCGCGTGGCGTTTGCCATGGTGCTCTCTTCGATCCTGATCGCCTCGGCCATCGTGATCCATGCGGGCATCGCGCCGCGCTGGCACGGCATCCCGGTCTTCGGCCTGATCGGCTACGCCTCGGCCGGAATCATGGGTGCCCTGCTGCTGCTCGCCATCATTCGGCACGGGCGCATGTGAGGCGCGCGCACCACTCTACTTCCGCTTTTTGCTGCGCGCATATTTGGCGGACTTGGCGGGCGCCGGGCCGAGTTTCTTGTAGTTGCCCGTGCGCAGCGCCTGAATCTGGTCGCGCAGCAGCGCGGCGCGCTCGAATTCCAGTTGCTCGGCCGCCTCCGTCATCTCGTTTTCGAGCTCCGCGATGACCTTGGCCACATCGTCACCGGAAGTCTCCGCCACCACCAGCGTCTCCGCCGGATCCTTTCCGGTGCCGTCGTAGGTGTGCAGGCTCGATTGCGCCGAGCGGCGGACGCTGCGCGGCGTGATGCCATGCGCTTCGTTGTAGGCGATCTGCTTGGCGCGACGGTAGGCGGTGACCTCGACGGTGCGCTTGATCGAGTCGGTGAGATTGTCGGCGTAAAAGATCACGCGCCCCTTTTCGTGACGCGCCGCGCGGCCTGCCGTTTGCACGAGGCTGGTGTGGCTGCGCAAAAAGCCCTCCTTGTCGGCATCGAGGATGGCGACGAGTGCGACCTCCGGCAGATCGAGCCCCTCGCGCAGCAGATTGATGCCGATGAGCACGTCGAAATGCCCGAGGCGGAGATTGCGCAAAATCTCGACGCGCTCGATGGCGTCGATGTCGGAGTGCAGGTACTCGACGCGCAGCTTGGCCTCGCGCATGAAAGTCGTGAGATCTTCCGACAGACGTTTGGTCAGAGTGGTGACGAGCACGCGTTCGCCAGCCTCGACGGCGCGACGGGCCTCGCCAATGAGATCTTCGACCTGCCCTTTCGTCGACCGGATGACGATCTCCGGGTCGAGCAATCCGGTCGGGCGGATGAGTTGCTCGGCCACCACGGCGGAGACGCCCAGTTCGTACGGGGCCGGCGTGGCGGAAACGAACAGCGTCTGCCCCGTGATCCGGCGAAACTCGTCAAACGTCTGCGGTCGGTTATCGAGCGCGGAGGGCAGCCGGAATCCGAAATCCACCAGCACCTGTTTGCGGGCCCGGTCGCCGTTGGACATGCCGCCAATCTGCGGGACAGTCACATGGCTCTCGTCGACGAACAGAAGAAAATCCTTCGGGAAGAAATCGATCAGGCAGAACGGACGGTCGCCGCGCTGGCGGCCGGCGAGGTGCAGCGAGTAGTTTTCGATCCCGTTGCAGAAACCCATCTCCTGAAGCATCTCCAAGTCGTAGTTCGTGCGCATGCGGATGCGCTGGGCTTCAAGGAGCTGCCCCTTCGCCTCAAACTCCGCCACGCGCAGATCGAGCTCGCGCTTGATGCCGGCGATGGCCGTGTCGAGTTTGTCGCGCGTGGTGACGTACTGGTTGGCAGGATAGAGGTCGAACTGGTCCAGCTTGCGCGTGATGGCACCGGTGAGCGGATCCATCTCGACGATGCTCTCAATGTCGTCGCCCCAGAGCTCGACGCGCAGCGCGAGCTCGCTGTACGCGGGCATGATGTCGATCACGTCGCCGCGCACCCGGAATCGGCCACGTTTCAGCTCGTAGTCGTTACGCTCGTAAAGATTTTCCACGAGGCGCTCCAGAAGGCGCTGACGTCCGATGGGCAGACCGGTACGCAACTGGATGCGCATGGTCGAAAAATCCTCCGGCGAGCCGAGGCCGTAGATGCAGGAGACGGAGGCGACCACGATCACATCGCGACGCGAAACGAGCGCACTGGTCGCCGCGATGCGCAGCCGCTCGATCTCCTCGTTGATC
>MWDT01000182.1 GCA_002070825.1 Verrucomicrobia bacterium ADurb.Bin122 | reverse complement strand
CCACCGCCGCGGGTCGCATGCTCGGAGACGTGGGCCCATGGGCCAACTATGCCGTCGCAGTCGTGCTCCTACTGGTCGCGCTGCATCTGCTCAACATCCTGCCGCTGCCGTGGGAGCGAGGGCTCTCGCTACCGCGTTTCCAGGGCAAGGCCGCCGCACTGCTCCTGGGGCTGGTCTTTGGCGTCGCGCTCGGGCCATGCACGTTTGCCTACCTCGCACCGGTGCTCGGCGTGATCTTCGGCGTGGCGCGCACGCAACCCGGTTTCGCGGTGCTACTGTTGCTCGCTTACGGCATCGGCCACTGCGTCCTCATCGTTGCCGCAGGCGTATCGGCGGAGAAGGTCCAGCAAGTGCTCGACTGGAACGGCAGCTCCGGCGGTGCCAAGTGGCTCCGCCGCACCTGCGGCCTGCTCGTGCTGGGCGGCGCCGGATGGCTCATCTGGACGGCCCGCAGCTAAAATCTATTCCCCATGATCAAACTCGTCTTTTGCGCGCGCCGCCGGAGTAACCTCACGCCGGCGGACTTCAGCGACTACTGGAAGAATCACCATGGCCCGCTTTTTCAAAAGCACGCGTACCGCTACCGCGCGCTTCGGTACGTACAAAACCACACGCTCAATCATCCAATCAACGACGGCATGCGCACCTCGCGTGGATCGTCCGAACCGTATGACGGAGTCGGCGAGATCTGGTGGCGGTCGATCGAGGACTTCCTGACGGTCATACGCGACCCATCGATGGCCGACCTGCGCCGGCTCTTCGTCGAGGACGAGTCCCGCTTCGTCGATCTCGCGCGCTCCGCGGTGTTTTTCACCGAAGAGGTCGAGTTCCCGCTGCCGACGCCACCCGCGCCGGCAACAGCAGAAGATACGCCCGACCCGGAGACCATCCGATCGGAAGTCCGCCGTCGCTATGGCTCCATCGCCAGCGGAGAGGCGACCCTGAAATCCTCGGCGAGGACCTCGTGCTGCGGAGCCGCAGCACCGGAAACGCCCAAGCGCGCCTCCTGCGGCTGCGAAACCGATGAGCAAGCGCGCACACTCGGATATACGGAGGCGGATATCGCCGCGACGCCCGCCGGGGCCAACCTGGGGCTGGGCTGCGGCAATCCCGTGGCCATCGCCTCACTGCAGATCGGCCAGACCGTGCTGGATCTCGGCGCGGGCGCGGGCTTCGACGCCTTTCTCGCAGCGCGTGCGGTCGGCCCCTCGGGCCGCGTCATCGGCGTGGACATGACGCCCGAGATGGTTGCGAAGGCACGGGCCAACGCCGCCCGAAACGGATTCACCCAGGTGGAGTTCCGCCTCGGAGAAATCGAGGCGCTACCCGTCGCCGATGGCATCGTCGATGTGATCATCTCGAATTGCGTGATCAACCTGTGCCCCGACAAGTGCCCCGTTTATCGCGAGGCATTTCGTGTGCTCAAACCTGGCGGGCGCATCGCAGTCTCCGACGTAGTCGCCCGCGAGGAGCTCCCCGACGAGGTGAAACGCGATCTGGCGTTGCACAGCGGCTGCCTGGCCGGGGCGACGCCGCTCGCCGAGCTTGCGGCCATTCTGCGCCACGCAGGTTTCGTGGAGATCGTCATCCGTCCCAAGAGTAACAGCGCCGAAGTGATTGAAAGCTGGGACGCAGTCGCGAGCGTCGGGGCCAAGGTCTTCGCCGCCGAGGTGCTCGCACGCAAACCGGCTCCGGACGATCGCGCGCCCGCCCGCTGCTGCTGCGGTGGTGCAACGCCAGCAGCCAAATGACACGGCACTTGAGCGCATTCATGGCCGAATGCCTCGGCCGCCGAAAAAGCCCCTTTTTGGAGTTTTCCACCGCATGAAAAAGCCTCGCCGAAAACCCGAGAGCAAATTGCCACGAGTCCAGTCGGAAAACCCGGGCGATCCCGCCGGGCTTTTCACCGAACACCGCGAGCGGGTGCGCCGCGTGCTGGTGCGGCTCGTGGGCGAGACGGAGGCAGACGATCTCACGCAGGATGTCTTTGTGCGCGTGGCACGAGCGCTGCCCGAGTTCCGAGGGGAATCAAACATCGCCACGTGGATACTCCGCATCGCACGGGGCATCGGGCTCGACCACCTGCGCAGCCGGCGTCACGGCGAAGCGAAGCGCACCGTGTCGCTCACGCCCGCACAGCCGGAGGCCGACAACGACGCGGACTCGGTCCCCGAGCCGCACGAAGAAGCCGAGGCGCCCCGCCGGCTCGTGCGCACCGAGATGAGCACCTGCGTGCGCGAATACGTGGCGCGCCTGGCGCCGGAGCATCGCGCGGTGATCGAGCTCAAGGATCTGGAGGGGCTGACCAGCCAGGAGATCGCCAAGCGCCTCGGCGTGAGCGTGGACAACGCGAAGATCCGCCTGCACCGCGCGCGGCAGGCGTTGCGGCGCGAGTTGGAGCACGGCTGCGAGTTCTACCAGAGCGAGAGGGGCACGCTCGCCTGCGACCGAAAAAAAACCGGTCCTGTTTTCGAGAAGTCCGTATCCCTCGCACAAACGATCTCGTCCAAGGAGGTGAGGCCGATCGCCCGCGCACAACGCGCCAAGGCGAGCGACCGAAACCAAAATACAACTGACACCTCCATGAACATGCCCTTCAACTGCGGCTGCGCCGTCCCTTCCGCCAGCACCACCATGGCGACGCCCTCCGCCGCCTTTTCGCCGGTTGCCGCTGAGTACGTCGCCCTTGGGGCGGCGATCGGTGCCAACTGCGAACCGTGCCTGCGTTACCATGTGGCCGAGGCGCTCAAGGTCGGCATTTCTCACGCCGACATCGCCAAGGCCGTCGCCCTCGCTGCGAATGTGAAGGAGGCCCCGGCCCGCAACATCCTGAAACTCGCCGAGCGCCTCACCCAACCGGGCGGTGAAAGCGCGGGATCCTCCTGCGCGGCGCCGGCTCCCGGCTCGTCCGCCGGCTGCGGTTGCTCCTGAACCCCAAACGCGACGGAAACGCACCGCTTCGGGGTGATCCCGTCGGGCGTCGCAGGTCGGCTCTCCGGCCCGCGGAGGCGCTTCTCCGCCGCACCACACACCATGAAGACGAAGGACTTTTCCCTGAACGTGACCGGCACCAACGCCGTCTGCCCCGTGGGCGAGACGACCGGTCGCCACAACATCGCCACCGGTGCGATACCAGTGCTCTCCTGCGAGGGTGCCTGCATTCGCGGCGAGATCGCCCGTCTCGCGGCTAACCGCGTCGCGAAGACGCCGGGCTTCGCGCGGGGCTGCCACGGCGAGCTATTCGCTGCGCCCGATTCGCAGATGGCCCGCTGGGTGAAACAGGCTCCGCAGGTCGTCGTCATCGACGGCTGCCACCTGCGCTGCCATGGCCGCATCGTCGAGAACCTGGTCGGGCCGGGGAGCCTGCGCAGCTTCGACGCGCTCTCTCGCTACCGGAGATACGGCGAGATCTTCGAAATCGACGGCGTGCCCGAGCCCGAGCGCCGCGCGGTCGCGGAGGACGTGGCGACTTGGGTGAACGAGCAGCTGCGCGCGCCGGCGTGCACGGCGGGGGCGCCTTCCGCCGGTTGCGCGACGAACCCGACATCGCCGGCCAAGGAGAGCCGCTGCGGCGGTTGACCACAACCGAACCATCCACCGGTTCGACCTGTGAAGGAATACCATGCCTTTTCTCCTCGAGGAATGTGACATCACCGACGCAGTCGCCGACACGCGGGCTGCCTTGCTCGTGCCCTGCGGCTTCTGCCCAGCGGTGAGTTTTGCCGTGCAGACCGGGCGCCCTTACCTCGAGCCTATCCGCCATGGGTTCAGGACGCCCGTCTACGAGGAGCATGTCCGGAAGCTGAAGACGGAACTGGAGGCGCGGGGGCTCAAGGTCCGTCGTTTTGACTGGTGGAGCCCGCACCAGTTGGTCGTCTGCATGTGGACGGATGCCCGACGGACTGCGCTGGCAAGACAGGCGGCAGAGCATGATGTCGTGGTCGTGATCGGCTGCGACGCCGCGCGGAAAATGATTGAGGACTGCCTTGCCGGCGCGGGTGTGAGGGTAGTCCAGGCCATGCGGATGGAGGGGCTGATGGATGTGGTGCCCGTGCTGGAATTTCCCTGTCGGTTGTCGCTCAAGATGGGCGCACTCACCCGGGTGCTCGAACCGGCGGCGGCCGCGCCGGTCGCGGCTCCCGAATCTCGCATAGGGGCGCAGAGCGTACAAACATGATCGGAGAAAACCTCATTCTTGCGGGGCTGCTAGTCGCCTGGTGCACCGTTCATAGCGCAACGATATCGGGCCCGATTGCGTCGCGTGTGCAAGCGCGCCTCGGCTCGGCGGCCCGGATCTACCGGCTCTTGTACAACGCGGTGGCCGGGGCGACGTTCATCCCGGTGGTGGCGTATGCGTGGGCGGTGCGGACGGAGCCGTTTTTCGCGTGGGAGGGTGGCCTGCGGGTTATCCAGTTCGCCTTTTTAGCGACGGCGTTTCCGTTCCTCGTGCTCGGCTTCCGCCGCTACGATCTGGGGCAGATGGTAGGTTTGAGCCAGCTGAGGTGCGACGCGTCGGGCAAGGGGATCGCCGCAGGTGGGAAGCTGGATACTGGAGGAATTCTGAGCGTTGTCCGGCATCCGATGTATTTTGCAACCGCACTGCTGCTCTGGGCACGGCCACTGGATGTTTCCGCGATCATCGTGAACACCATTCTCACCGTGTATCTGGTTGTCGGTACGCTGCTGGAGGAACGACGTCTGGTGGATGAATTCGGGGATGCGTACCGCGCCTACCAGAAAGACGTGCCGATGCTGGTGCCCTACAAGTGGGCGAGGCCGCTGCTTCGCACACGACGCGAGACACGATGAGTTTCCCATCACACAAGGGTGAATTGGCCGCGGCGGCTCGCCCGTCAGGGTGGCCCCTGTCGTATAAACCGCCCGAAAGGGTGCTTGTCGCGAGCAGGGCTTGTTGGAGAATGGCACACACATGGCCCAAACCCACGAGCCCGGGAATCTGGAGCGGACGACGGCGAATCTGGAACTGTGGGCTTCGTCGTCGGTGCGCATGGTGGCCGGCTTCTGGGAAAAGGCCGGGGCGCTCGCACTGCCACGCGACACGCATGGCGAGGGCTACCGGGCGTTGCTGAAGACACGCGGCATCGAAATCGCCTACTGCACGCTGTTCGTCTTCGCCTCGAGCCTCGGACAGACGTTTCTACTTTCGCTTTTCAGTCCACACTGGAGCGCGGCGCTCAATCTTTCTCCGGCGACGATGGGCTCCCTCTATTGCGGAGCGACGCTGGCCGGCGGGCTGCTGCTGCCGGTGACGGGCAACTGGCTCGACC
>MWDT01000181.1 GCA_002070825.1 Verrucomicrobia bacterium ADurb.Bin122 | reverse complement strand
CGTCCGGCCACGCTGTACGCCAGCGCATCCGAGGCCGAGGCATCCGGATCGGGGTGCTTCGGATAAGTCGAAAGTGCCCAGATGATGATCGAGATCGCGAGGATGGCGGTGCCCGCGCGCTTGAGGAACATGACCGAGCGCTCCCACATCCGGTGCAGGGTCACGCGCAGCGAGGGGCGACGGTACGGCGGCATCTCCAGCAACAGCAGCGAGTGCTCGCCCTTGAAGAGCGTCTTGCGGAACAGCCAGGCCATGGCAAACGCGGCCCCGAGCCCGAGCAGGTACAGCCCGAGCATGATGCCGGTCCTCGTCCATGCCGAGTAGGTCGCGGGCAACAGCACCGCGATCAACAGCGCATAGACGGGCAGACGCGCCGAGCAGCTCACCAGCGGCACCACCAGCGTCGTGACAAAGCGGTCCTTCTTATTGTCGATCGTGCGCGCGGCCATGATGCCCGGGATCGCGCAGGCGAAACCGCTGAGCATCGGCACGAACGACTTTCCGTGCAGCCCCACCTTGCTCATCAGCCGGTCCATGATGAACGCCGCGCGCGCCATGTACCCGGTGTCCTCCAGCAGCCCGAGGAAGAAAAACAGGATCAGAATCTGCGGCAGAAAGATGACCACACCGCCCACGCCCGCGATGACGCCGTCGATCACCAGATCGCGAAAATCGCCCTCGGGCAATGCACCCGCAGCCCAGCCACTCACCAACTCTTGGGCCGCCTCGATCCAGCCCATCGGAAACTCCGCGAGCCGGAACATCGCAAAGAACATCAGCGCCATCACCCCGAGGAAAAACACCCAGCCCCACACGCGGTGGGTGAGCACGGCATCGATGCGGTCGCTCGTGGCGGCATTGGCGCCGTGGCGACGCTGCGCCGCGGTGGCCAGCTCCTGCGCCCACGCGTAGCGCGCCTGCACCGCCGCCGACAGCCGGTCGACCCCGGCGGACTCCAGCGCACGGCGAGCCTCATCGACGTGCGGACGCACCGAAGGGTGGACCGCCTCGTCGATCGAGGTATCGCACGCCGAGAGCAGCAGCAGGGCCTCGGCAAACGCGAAACGCGGCGGCACGCCCTGCTCGCGCGCCAACCGGCCTCCGAGCCCGGCCGCGGCCGCCTCCAGCACGGCCGGCAGCGGGGCGCGTTGCGGCGCCACCCCGCGCAGCTGCGCCGTGATGGCCTGACGGAGCTCGACGAGCCCCTTGCGCGCAGGCGCCACGACCGGCACCACGGGACAGCCCAGACGGCGCGCCAACGCCGCGGGGTCGGTCCGCAATCCATTGCGCTCCGCGAGGTCCACCATCGTCAACGCGACGACCATGGGCAGGCCGAGCTCGGCGAGCTGGGCCGTCAGATACAGGTTACGCTCCAGATTCGAGGCGTCGACGATGCTCACGATCACATCGGGAGCCGCCGTGTCGGCGATGCGCCCGAGGATGGCATCGCGGGCGACCGCCTCGTCGGGCGAGCGCGTTTGCAGCGAGTAGGTGCCGGGCAGATCGAGGATGTCGATGGGCTCGCCATGGGCGCCGGCGAAGCGGCCGAGCAGTTTTTCGACGGTGACGCCCGGGTAGTTGCCCACCTTCTGGCGCATGCCGGTGAGGGCGTTGAAGAGCGTGCTCTTGCCGCTGTTGGGATTGCCGGCGATGACGACGGTGCGCACCACGGAGGCGCGCGCAGGCCGCTTGACTGGTTCGAGTGTGGAAGAGTCCATGGCGCTTAATCCTGGAGGCTGACGGAGATGCCCGCGGCCTCGGCCGCGCGCAGGGACAGGCTGTAGCCACGCACGCGGATCTCCATGGGGTCGCCCAGCGGCGCGTAGCGCACGACGGTGCACTCGGTGCCGACGGTGAGCCCCATCTCAAGCAGGCGTTGGTGGACGGACGGTTCGAGAGCGAATCCGGTGAACTTCACGCGGCGGCCGACGGGCTGGCCGGCGAGCGTTTTCTGAGGGGGAGCAGTGTACATCGGCGGTCCTCGTTAGAAAGCGAACTCGGTGCGCAGGCCTACGACCGTCGCCGTCTCGCGGCGACCGGAGTCGGCATCGCGGGCGGGCTCGAAGAGCCATTGCGCGTCGGCCTGCAACGCCCACCAAGGCGTGAGCTGGGCGCGGTAGGTGAGTTCGAGCGCGGTCTCGGTGCCGGCAGGCGCCTCGTCTCCGCTGGCGCGGCGGAACTCGCGGCCGAAATGCGTGCAGGCGACCGCGAGGCCGGCGATGTCATCGTCGCGCCCCGGGATCGGGCCGAACCAGTTGAGGCCGGCGTCGGCGTAGGTGGAGACGACCGCGCGATCGGACTGCGGGCTCACGCCGGCGCGCCAGAAGGCGCCGAGCAGGGGCTTGTCCTCGGCGCGGCTCGCGAGGGTGATGTCGTGCACGACGTAGAAGCTGTACAGTCCGCGCGTGGTGGCGTCGTCGCGGCCGTCGGCCAGCGATTCGAAGTCATCGAAGCGGGCGCTGTGGTAGGCGCCGCCAAGGCGGACGGTGTTGGGCAGGCTCGCGAGTTTGCCGGTCCATGCAGCCTCGGTAAACACGACCAACCCGGCACCGTCGGTCCATTCGAAGCCGTGGTTGTCCTTTTCATCGAGTCCGGGACCGCCGTAGTACAGCCCGGTCTGCCAGGACCAGGCGTCGTTCAACGTGGTTTGCACGAGCAGGCCGGGCGAGGCGACGGCGTAGATCGGAAACGCGCCGGAGCCGCCATAACGACCGGCGAGCGGCGTGGCCACCTGCGAGGGCATGGCGCCGAAGGCCGAGTTGGCAAAGAGACCGGAATATTCGGAGCCCATGAACTCGTCGTCGATGGCGAGCTGGCCGAGCTTGAGGGTGTGCGCGCCGTCGGCCCAAGACTGGCGGTAGTGGAGGTTGAAAATGCGCCACGCATCGCCGGCGTGGATGCCGCTGACCGGGTTGGCCGCGCCGGTGTAATCGGCAACGCTCACTTCCTCGTGCTGGTTTTTATTGCCCAGCACCTGCGCGACGAGCGCGCTGTCGGCTGGTCCGCCGAGGCGGGCGAGGTCCACTTCGAGCGTGAGATCGGCGAGGACATTCCAGAGCCCCCCCGTGCGCAGACCGCCATCGACGGTGCGCCAATACTCGCCGGTGATCGTAAGCGAAGGCTGTACGATCGGCGCGGCGGCGTCGGCCACGGGCGCCTCGTCGGCTTTGGCCACAGTGCCGGCCGAGGCCGCGAGCCAAAGGGCGAGCCAGATCGCGAGGCGGCTCGGCGCCGGCTTCCGTTTGAGTGAGTTGAGGGTGCTTGGATCGGTGTTCATTGATGAAAATGGTGCGCTCAAAAACGCGAGACTGTGTTTCAATATCACAGGCAATAAGCGCAAGTTCAGAGTGGGATTCAGTCTCATGAACAACACTTAAGCATTCCCCTGTGGTCACTTGCGCGATTAATTTCCCTTCATTCGCAGACAAGCCGGTTAAAGGCCCTCTCATCCGTCAGCAGGTGGCATGCCGCCGGGGTACCACGACAGAGCCTTGCGTTATCCCGCGCGGCCAAGAGACTTGGGCAACCTCCATGATCCCGGTCTACCTCCTGACGACTTTTCTCAGCGCCACGCTGTTGTTCATGGTACAGCCGCTGTTTGCGAAAATGGTGCTGCCGCTGCTCGGCGGCGCTCCCGGCGTCTGGAACACCGCGATGCTCTTCTTCCAGGCGTGCCTGCTCGGCGGTTATGCCTTTGCCCACTTCGGGCCGCGGATTCTCGGTGCGCGTGCGCATGCGCTCGTGCAGGTCGTCCTCGTCGGGCTGCCGGTCCTCACCCTCCCGCTGGCGATCCCCGCCGGCGCCGATCCCACCAGCGCCGCCAGCCCCACGATCTGGCTGCTCGGCTTCATGGCGCTGACGATCGGCGCGCCCTTTTTCGCGCTCTCGACCACGAGCCCCACCATCCAGCACTGGCTGGGCGCAAGCGGCCACGCCCGCGCGGCCAACCCGTACTTCCTCTACATCGCCAGCAACATCGGCAGCCTGCTCTCTCTGCTCGCCTACCCTGTCCTTATCGAGCCGCTCTCCAGCCTCCAGTTTCAGCGCCAGGCCTGGGCCATCGGCTACACCGCCGTCGCGGTCCTCACCCTCGTCTCGGCCATCCTCTACCTGCGCCGCGCGCGCACCGCACCGACCCGCGCCAGCACCGCCGACACGCCCGACCGTGCCGCCCCGGACAACGCGTCCGCGCCCACGTGGCGGTTACGCGGACTATGGGTGCTCGGCGCGTTCATCCCGTCGAGCCTGCTGCTGGGAGTCACCACCTTCGTCAGCAGCGAGGTCGCCGCCGTGCCCCTGCTCTGGGTGATCCCGATGGCGCTGTACCTGGTCACGTTCATCCTCGCCTTTTCGAGCTCCCGCACGCCCTCCGATGCGGGCCTGCGGCGCGCACTCGTGCTGCTCACCATCCCGCTCCTGCTGGTCATCGGCCTCGGGCAACGCATCCAACCCATCGCCGCGCTCATCCTGCTCAACCTGGCCGTCTTTTTCATCGCCGCCCTCCTCTGCCACCGACGGCTCTCCGACACGCGCCCGGCCCCGCGCCACCTCACCGAGTTCTACCTCTGGCTCTCCTTTGGCGGCGCCCTCGGCGGCGGCTTCAACGCCCTGCTCGCGCCCCTCGTGTTCGACACACACCTTGAGTATCCGCTCGTGCTGCTGCTCGCCTGCGCCTTCGCGCCCGGCCTGCGCGCCGCGACACCCTCCGGGCGCAAGGCGCTCCTCGCGCCCGCGGCCACGCTCGCCTGCGCCGCGCTCGCGCTCCTCCTGATCGCACGCACCGGCACCGCCGCCACACCCGGCGTGCCCCTGCTGTTCATGTTCATCCCGGCCATCGCCTGCTACCTCGCCTCGCAACACGCGCACGCGTTTGCCGCGAGCCTCGCGATCCTGTTCTTCGCCGGACAGACCGTACACACGACGCCCGGGCGCCAGCTCGGCATCGAGCGCAGTTTCTTCGGCATCAACCGAGTGACCGAGGACTCCGGCACCGGCTTCCGCTATCTCTACCACGGGCTCACGATCCACGGCATCCAGAGCACCCAGCCCGCGCTGCGCCGCACCGCCTTTTCGTACTACCACGACGCCAGCCCGTCGGGCCGCGTGCTCTCCGCGCTCCGCGAAAACCCGGCCGCGCGCATCGGCGTGGTCGGCCTCGGCGCTGGCTCGCTGGCCGTCTACGCGGCACCGGGCCAGGCGTGGACGTTTTTCGAGATCGACCCGGTCGTCGCGCGCATCGCCGCCGACCCCGCGCAATTCACCTTTCTCGCCGACATGCCCGCGCCCCCGCGACTCGTG
>MWDT01000180.1 GCA_002070825.1 Verrucomicrobia bacterium ADurb.Bin122 | reverse complement strand
CGGCGTCCGCCGCAACCGCGACCTCGAAAGCATCGTCACCCTCGCCATGCGCGGCGACGGCGACGAGCCCATGTCGGAAGACGCCAATGTCGCCCTCCTCGAAAAAATCGTCGCCGATCAACGCACGATCCTCGCCAAGGAGGTCAATGCCGACGTCACGAAAATCCCGCAGGTCTGGGCGCTCTACAAGGAAGTCCAGGACTACTACGAGCGCGGCATGCGCGTGCCTGACGACGTCACGCTCCTCTGGTGCGATGACAACTGGGGCAATATCCGCCGCCTGCCCACCGCGGCCGAGCGCGCACGCTCCGGCGGCGCCGGCATCTACTACCACTTCGACTACGTCGGCGGCCCGCGAAACTACAAGTGGCTCAACACCAATCCACTCACGAAAATATGGGAGCAGATGCACCTTGCCTGGCAGCACGACGCCACGCGCATCTGGATCGTCAACGTCGGCGACCTCAAGCCGATGGAGTTCCCCATCGAGTATTTCCTCACCTACGCTTGGGCCCCCGCGAAGTGGCCGTATGAACGCATCGGCGAGTTCTCCGAGCAATGGGCCGCGCGGGAGTTCGGCCCGACCCACGCCTCCGAGATCGCCGCACTCGTCAACGGCTACACCAAGCTCAACGGCCGCCGCAAACCCGAGCTGATCGAGCCAGGCACCTTCAGCCTCGTGAACTACCGTGAGGCCGAGCGCGTGCTCGCCGAGTGGCAGGATCTCGTCTCGCGCGCCGAAAAAATCGAAGCTGTCCTGCCTACCGCCGCTCACGACGCGTTTTTCCAACTCGTCCTCTACCCGATCCAGGCCTGCGCCAATCTCAACGAGCTCTACATCGCAGCCGGCCGCAACCGTCTCTACTCGGTGCAGGGGCGCTTCGACACCAATCGTGAGGCCGAGCGCGCGCGCCAGGCCTTCGACAACGACGCCGCGCTGGTGCAGCGTTTCCACTCAATCAACGGTGGAAAGTGGAACCACCAGATGTCCCAGGGAAAGTTCGGCTATGTAAACTGGCAGGAGCCGCCGGCCGAGGTCATGCCGGCAGTCGCGATTCTCCGTCCAAACAAAAGAGCGGTGCCCGCGATCGCGTTCGAGGGCCGCGAAACCAGCTGGCCGGTCTGGGGCACCCCGCCGCCCAAGGTCCCCTCTCTCGACGTCTATTCCCAAGGCTCACGCTGGGTGGAGCTCTTCAACCGCGGTGAAACCCCGTACACCTTCACCGCCGTCGCCGATCAGCCCTGGCTGAAGGTCACGCCATCAAGCGGCACAGTACTGGAGACCGTCCGCATCGAGATCAGCGCCGACTGGTCCGCAGTGCCAGTGGGCAACACCACCGCGAAAGTGACATTCAAGCCCGACCAAGGGCGGCCTCTCACCGTGACCGTGCCGATCGTAAATCCCGCCGAGTTGCGCCCGGGCTCGTTCGACGGCTTCGTCGAAATCGACCACCACGTCGCCATCGAAGCCCCCCACTTCTCGCGCGCCATCGGCGACACCCAGACGGCCTGGCACACACTCCCCGACTTCGGCCGCACGCTCGGAGGCGTCACCACCTCCCCGGTGCTCGCGGAGCCCCGCACGCCCGGCGGCGACGCCCCACGCCTCGAGTACGACATCCACTTCTTCTCCGCAGGCGAAGCCAAAGTGGAGTTCCAAGTCGCCCCGTCCCTCGACTTCCAACCGGACGAGCCACTCCGCTTCGCCGCATCCTTCGACGATGAAGCTCCGCAGATCATCCGCGTCGGGACCAATCCAAACGAGTGGGAGCCGTGGGGGACCGCCGTCAGCGACGGCGTTCGCCGGGTTTTCTCCACGCATCAGCTCAAGGGCGCCGGTCGTCACACGCTGAAAATCTGGGCCGTGACCCCCGGTGTCGTTCTGGAGCGCATCATCATCGACACTGGTACAGGCAGATTCTCCGGCGTACGCCCCAGTTACCTCGGACCGGTCGAGAGTCCGCGTGCCGGCACAGGGAAGTAAACTGGCGGATAGGCCACGCGTCTGGTTCCGCGTGCAACTATTTGCACAACGCCAGTCCTGACGCCGCGCCCGCCAGACTTATGATGGGGGGCGGCGTTCGATTCGCCCGGCCCTCAAGGCTCGTGCGCACGCTCCTCTCATGACCAACACGACATTCCCATCCGTCTTTTCTCTCCAAGGCCAAGTCGCCCTGATCACCGGCGGCGGCACCGGCATCGGACTCGCCATTGCCCAGAGCATGCACGCCGCAGGGGCGCGCGTCGTGCTCGTCGGCCGCCGCGAAGCCGAACTCCAGGCTGCCACCCGCGCCCTTGGCGAACGCGCCAGCTACGTGGTCCACGACATCACCCAGCTCGACGCCGCGCAGTCGCTCGTCGACCGCGTCACCAAGGAGGTCGGCCCCATTACCTGCCTCGTCAACAACGCCGGCATCCATCTGAAAAAACCGGCCATCGAGACGACGCCCGAGGAGTTCCAAAAAGTGCTCACGACCCACGTCCTCGGCGCCCACGCGCTCGTGCGTGCCGTCGCTCCGGGCATGATCGAGCGCAAGACGGGCAGCATCCTCTTCACCGCCTCGATGGCGTCACTCTTCGGCATCCCGCTTGTGGTCGCCTACAGCGCCGCCAAGACCGCCCACCTCGGCATGGTGCGCACCCTCGCCACCGAGCTCTCGCAGCACGGCATCCGCGTCAACGCCATCGCCCCCGGTTGGATCGAGACCGAAATGTCCGCAAAGGCCATGGCTGGCGATCCCGCCCGCAAACAAAAGATTCTCGGCCGGACCCCGATGGCCAAATTCGGCGCCCCCAGCGATGTGGGTTGGGCCGCCGTTTACCTCGCATCCCCCGCAGGCGGCTTTGTCACCGGTGTGGTACTCCCGATCGACGGCGGCGCCAGCATCGGATTCTGAGCCTCCGGTATCCCCGGCGTTTCTTCGCCCATGCTCCACGGCATGGGCCTTTTTGTGCGCGCATACATCGTGCGCGGTGTTGAGGGGATTTGGGTCTCCCCGGCTGGCATTCAGCCACCCTACGTAGCCTTGTTGTCCAACCGGGGAGAGCCTCGCTAACAGATAACCCCACTACGGGGCCCAGCGTGCAAAATGGATTGTCGCGTGCCAAACGCCGCTTCGTGCTAACAATAGCGCAGCGTCTTTCTCACCAGCCTGGCGAGCGATTCCGACTCGTTGAACCTCGCGACCTCAGACAGCGGCACCCATGCCAGCGCATGCGATTCATCGGAGACCACGCAGGGCTCCGAAGGATCGGCCTCGATCATAAAACGAAGATCCAGATGCCAGTGCCCCGGCACATCACCGCGCTCGGGTATCGAGTGCCGGTCCACATCGAACAGCGCGCCCGAGACAAGCCGCAGACGCGAGAGTCCGCTTTCCTCACGCGCCTCGCGCATGGCGACCTGCGCGAGATCGGTCTCGCCATCCGCATGCCCGCCGAGTTGCAACCATCGGTCGAGTTTTCGGTGATGCGTGAGCAATGTCTGCGTCCGCGCGGCATCCACGATCCACGCCGAGCCCGTGAGATGGCCCGTCAGGCAGGCGCGCAGAAAACAATCCTCGTGCGCCTCCACGAAGCGCACGATCTCCGCCCCCATCTCGGCCTCGCGGACATCACGCACGCGAGCGAGGTGAGCGCGCAAGAGCTCTAGTACCGCCACCCGGTGCATCCGCTCAGGTCGTGACAAACCACTTCGGCTCAGCCACCGGCAACCGGTTGCTCTCCAGAAACGCCACCGTCTCGTCCACCGTGCGCGCGACCTCGAAGAGCGAGAGATTCGTCGGCTTGTTGAACCGTTCTTCCACCATCTTTCCGAAGAACCGGAAGAGCTCGTCGTAAAAACCATCCTGATTGAGAAACACACACGGCTTCCGGATCACATCGAGCTGCCGCAGCGTCAGGATCTCCATGATTTCCTCCAGCGTGCCCCAGCCGCCCGGCAGCGCCACAAACGCGTCCGCGCGCGCCTCCATGAGCATCTTCCGCTCGCGCATCGTGATCACGGTGACGAGCTCATCGGCCTCGTCGTAGGCGAGCTCCTTGTCGCACATGAACTGTGGGATCACGCCCACCACGCGCCCGCCGCCCGCCTTCACGGTCCGTGCGAGCGCGC
The DNA here is from genome assembly GCA_002070825.1 of Verrucomicrobia bacterium ADurb.Bin122. Classification (GTDB taxonomy): domain Bacteria; phylum Verrucomicrobiota; class Verrucomicrobiia; order Opitutales; family Opitutaceae; genus MWDT01. The sequence continues at coordinate 1,211 of MWDT01000180.1, read as the reverse complement.
CCATCAGTCCCACCTTGCCGCCACCATAAACCAGCCCCCAGCCTCGCGCCGCCAACGCGCGGCCAAGCGCCTCCGCGGCGGCATAGTATTTCGCATCGAGACGGTCGCTGGAGGAGCAATAGACGCAGATGAGTTTCGACATGGTTTTGCGCAGCGTGGGCAGTCTGCATCAACGGATCAATCGCCGATCACGGCCGCCACTTCAGTGCCAGAGGAGTTGGCACGCGGCCTGCAAAGGCCAGACACATGGTGGTCAGTCCCTCCAGTCCTGCGAAAGCCGTGCCCAATCCCGATTGGGCGCCCTCTGTCGCCCGTTACGCCAGTATCGTCCAGAACGCCGTCGAAGGCATCTTTCAGTCGACGCCGGACGGCCGATACCTCCTCGTAAACCCGGCCCTCGCCCACATGTACGGCTACGACTCTCCGGAAGAGCTCCTCGCCAGCGTCAGCGACATCTCACGCTCCATCTATGTCGATCCCTCGGTGCGCGATGAGTTCAAGCGCCTCATGGCGCGCGACGGGCAAGTCCGCGGGCTCGAATACCAAGTCAGGCGCAAAGACGGCACACCCATCTGGATTGAGGAGCATGCCCGCGCCGTCCGCGACGACTCCGGCAGGGTCCTCTACTATGAGGGTTTCATCCAGGACATCACCCGGCGCCACGAGGCAGAGCACGCACTGCGCGCCGCCAAAATCGCCGCCGAAGCCGCCAACGAAGCCAAGAGCCAGTTCCTCGCCATGATGAGCCACGAGATCCGCACGCCCATGAACGGCATCATCGGCATGGCCTCGCTCCTCCTCGAATCATCCCTCGAACCGGAACAACGCGAGTTCACCGAAACCATCCGCAACAGCGGCGACGCACTCCTCACCATCATCAACGACATCCTCGATTTCTCAAAGATCGAGTCGGGCCGCCTGGAGCTGGAGCGCCACACCTTCGACCTCAGAAAATGCGCCGAAGATGCGCTCGATCTATTCGCCCCCAGAGCAGCCGAAAAAGGCATCGACCTCCTCTATGAGATTTCCGACAGCGTCCCCACGCTGGCCTCCGGCGATGCGACCCGACTGCGTCAGGTCATCGTCAATCTCCTGGGCAACGCACTCAAATTCACCGAGCACGGCGAGATCGTCCTCACCATGAGTGCCACGCACGATGCGGAGTCACACGGAGCGTTTCACTTGGCCTGCACCATCAGCGACACAGGCAT
>MWDT01000179.1 GCA_002070825.1 Verrucomicrobia bacterium ADurb.Bin122 | reverse complement strand
ACCGGCGAGGGGCAAAACCGCGGCAACAGCGGCGTCTATCTGCAAAACCGCTACGAGGTGCAGATCCTCGACAGCTACAACAACCCGACCTACGTCAACGGCCAGGCCGCCTCGGTGTACAAGCAGCACATTCCGCAGATAAACGCCTCGCGCGCCCCCGGCGAATGGCAGACCTACGACATCGTTTTCTCCGCGCCGCGTTTCAACAACGACGGCACCGTGCGCACACCCGCGTACGTCACCGTGCTGCACAACGGCGTGCTCGTGCAAAACCACGTCGAGATCAAGGGCACCTCCTCCTGGATCGGCCAGCCCAAGTACGAAAAGCACGCGTTCAAGCAGCCGCTCTCGTTGCAGGACCACGGCTCCCCGGTCTCCTTCCGCAACATCTGGATTCGCGAGCTCCACACGCGCCAGCTGCTCAACGGCCGCGACCTGACCGGCTGGTACTCCTTCCTCGAAAAGTCCGGCAAAAACTCCGACCCCGAGGGCAACTTCAAGGTCGAAGACGGCCTGCTCCACATCGAAGGGAAACACTTCGGCTACGTCGCCACCGAGGAGTCGTTTTCCAACTATTATCTGAAGGCCGTCTTCAAGTGGGGCGAGCACCGCTACGCTCCCCGCGAGACCGCCCGGCGCGACAGCGGCATCCTCTATCATTTCGGCGCCGCCGAGACCGACGTCGTCTGGCCCAAGTCCATCGAGTGCCAGGTGCAGGAAGAGGACTGCGGCGACTTCTGGTGCGTCGGCACGATGGTCGAAAGCCCGCATCCGTGGAAAACCGAGTGGGGCATGAAACACATCCCGCGCACGGCCAACTTCGAAAACCCGCGCGGCGAGTGGAACGTCATCGAGATCGTCTGCAACGGCGACCAGATCGAGCACTACGTCAACGGCCACCTCGTCAACTCCGCCACGAAGGCCTCCGTCTCCTCCGGCAAAATCCTCCTCCAGTCCGAGGGCGCCGAGGTCTTCTACAAGAGCGTCGAGATCATCCCGTACTGAGCCGAAAAATCGACAGGGCACGTCCGGCTCGCGGTGCCCGAGCACACGGGCACCGCAGGATCGTAACGGTCGGTCAAGGAGCCTCGTAGATTTCCACCAAGGCGATGCCGGTCGTATTGCCCACGCCGGTGACCTGCGCCGTATAAATTCCGGGCGGCAGGTCCACCAACAGCACGGCGTCCTTCGAGCCGGCGGGCAGCGAAGACATACCGACCGAGTGCATCGCCTCGGCCAGCGAGGCCGCCCCGCCCCAGTCGTCGTTAGCGCCCACCACTGTCCACTTCGTGATCTGCGACGGCGTGTATCGGTTTAGCTGCAAAGTCGGGTTTTCCAAAACCAGCCCGGTGAGCTCGGGCGAATCCGCCAGCAGGCTCGGGCCGACGCCACGCAGAAGCACCCGGCGCGGCGCATCGCCGACGATCACAAATCCCACGATGAGTTGCGCCGCACCGGCTCCCACGTGGTTGCGCACCGAAAGTGCCGTCAGGCGTTTCGTCTTATCTGCAAAATCCGCATCGTAGGTCTCGGCCAGTGCAAGACCGGTCGTGTCGCCGACACCCGACACCTGTGCGGTATAGATTGAGCGCGTCGGCACGATCAACAGGGCGGCGTCTTTCGAATCGGCCGCCAGCGTGCTCATGCCGACCGCTTTCATGCTGCTACGCAGCGTGTCCGTGCCGCCCCAATCGTTATTGCGCTCAATTGGAGCAAAACCACCCGTCTGATACTCGTGAATTGTGAGCTGTGGATCGATAAGCACCTGGCCCGCGAGGCTGGCATCGCCGTCGACGAGCGCCGGGCCCACGCCGCGCACAATCGTCGGTTTGCCCCCGCCAGTGTAGACGAAGCCCATAAACAAACTCTGCGCGCCCGCGCCTACAGGCACGCGTGCCGACACCGCGGAAAACTGGCTCCACCCCACCGTCAACGACGCCCCCGCGCTCGCGATCTCCCCATTTACCCCATCGGAGACGAGACAGCGGTACTGGTTTCCACCCATCTCGCGCGTCGGGTTGCGGACCGTCAGCGTGCCGGTGGCCGTGCCGGCATAGGCGGAGCCATCCGATACAAAGCGCCAAGTGGCACCACCGTCCTCAGACACCTGCCAACGATAGGTCAATGAGCGCGGGCTCAGGGCCAGCACCTGAAACACGGCCGATACGCCAGCGCACGCGGAGACATTGGACGGCATTGCATCGAGCCACGGTCCCTTGGTCTCCAGATTTGTCCCCACCGCGATGAGCGAGTGGTTCCGCCCGGCACCAAGCTTCAGCCCCGAGGATTTGGGGATCGGCATGCGGACCGGTGCGGCGCGGAAGTCGCGCGTGCCGTCGCCCAGTTGTCCGCTCCAATTCGAGCCCATGCCCCACACGCTGCCATCCGCCTTCGCAAACAGACTGTGGTAGCCGCCCCCCACAGCCAGGCTCACGGCACCGGACACGATCTCGACCGGGACGGTGCGCATCGTCGTTGTCCCATCGCCCAACTGACCTTCGTCGTTGCGTCCCATCGCCCAGAGACTGCCGTCCGTCTTCACGATCAGGCTATGGTCGTTGCCCGCCGCCACCGACTGCACGCCACCCGCCAGCACCATCACCGGAGACGTGCGCATCGTGGTCGTACCGTCGCCCAGCTGGCCAAACTCGTTGCGTCCCATCGCCCACAAACTGCCATCGGTTTTGACCACAAGGCTATGGCCCTCACCGGCGGCAATCGACTGCACGCCACTCTCAAAGATGCACACCGGACGAAAGGCGTTCGTCGTCGTACCGTCGCCCAACTGGCCGGACGCGTTGCAGCCCATTGCCCAAAGGCTGCCATCGGCCTTCAACACCAGACTGTGTTTTTGGCCCGCGCTTACCGTGCGCACACCACCCGACATGATTGTCTGTAAAGTCACACCGCTCCACCATTCCCCTCCAGTGCCCAGTTGCCCGTCTGAGTTGCCACCGCTCACGCATAAGCTGCCATCGGTTTTGACGATGAGGCAATGTTGCTCCCCCATCGACACCGACTGCACGCCGCTGGAGACCACGCATGTCGGCGTGAGAAATCTGTTGTCCGCATTGGCATTGGGGAAATTGGTCATGTTGAAACCCATCGCCCACAAGCTTCCATCGGTCTTGATGAACACACTGATCTGGCGCGAGGCCGCCATGGACTGCACGTCACGCTCAAGGACTCGCACAGGGCTGTACCGCAACACGTCCGTCCCGTCGCCAAGTTGAAACAGATCGTTGTTGCCCGTGCACAAAAGGCTACCCGGATACGCCACGGTGAGTGACACCACACGACTGACGGCACGGCTCGGCAGCGTGTTCTCGGCAACGCACCGATACTGAAGGCCGCTCAACGACTCGCGCGCTCCGGCGATGACCAGCGAGCCTGTCGTCACTCCGCTATAGGGCGGCGTCTCGCTCAATTTCTCCCACGAGACGCCGGCATCGGCGCTCACCTCCCATTGTAGGTTGGGCATGGGAAGCCCTGCGGCCGACGCATTGAACCGCACCTCACTGCCCACGCTCACACAGGCGTTTTCAGGCTGGTTCACCATGTAGGCCTTTGGCGCGATCTGAAAATCGTCCACCACACGGTTACCGACCGCCGAGTTTCTGGAATCGCCGGTGGCCACCTGCACCGACGCCGGGCCATGCACCGCACTCCCGCCGTTGTGAGAGACCGTCCAGGTCGCGTTCGACGCCAGACCCGCCACGACAAACATGCCCTGCTCATTCGTGGTGAGCTGGTGCACCGTGGGGCCCGAAACCGTCACCGTCACACCCGCCATCGGATTTCCGAGATCATCGGTGACACGTCCGGAAATAATCTCCGCGACGCCGGCCGGCGCCATGTTGAAATGGCATTCTTCAACCAACCGGAAATCGCGCCCGCCCGCGTCGATCTCCGGAAGCTGGTACCAGGCATCGTACGAGCCGTCCCAGCCCAGGTTGATATGGTGGTACAGCGTCCCCAGGTTGTACCCGTAGCCGTCGCAGACCACATAGTGCCCCGGCGGCATGATGCCCAAGGTGAGAGGCAGGCCCGCATCCAGATTCGTCCGCACCGCAAGCATGATGTCCTCAAAGCAACGGGAGGTGTCGTTGGAACTGGGGTAGCCAAACACATCGCGGAAAACGTCCGGGTGGAGATTCGACCCGGAGCCGCCCGACGAATAATCCATGTTGGTCGCCACGCCGACATCGTGCATCAGCGCGCCGATCGCCTTGCGCTGGACCTCCGTGATCGAGGCATCGGGGTCCAACACCATCGATGCCCAATCGTACGGCCCGCCCAGCCCATCTCCACCGCGCAACGCTCGCGATTGGGTCGGTCCATCGACCCTGATCGTAAACGAGGCCGTACCCACGCCCGTCTTGGGCCACTCGTGGAAACGCATGATTTGCGCCCGCGCAGTGGCACCACACCCGGAGGGATAGTTCTTCGAGTTTCCCGCCTCATGCGGCGGCGTGTAGTAGTTGTATAGCGCCTGCGAAACGCCGCCGGCAAAAATCGTCTGCTGCCCCCACTTCGTCTGCACCATCGGCGCGACGCGCACGTCGTCCAGTGCAGTCGATATCCCGGCTCGGGCGCCAGACTCTGTCGCTCCGCGCACTGCCGCTGCGCTCAAAAGCTGCCACTTCGCATTCTTCCGGCCCACCGCGCCACGCCTTCCGGCTTGAAAAATCGTCGCCGACCGGGGCCGCACATCCGTGTCGCACAGCAGCAAATCGTAAAGCGGATTGCCCGCCTGGGCCACAAACTCGCCGCCGCAGGAGAACGCGAGAATCGGCTCCACTTCATCATCGGCGGCGACCACCACGAACCCCGAAGGAGACAGGCTCACCACATGAAACCGGATCACGCCCGCTCCGTCAGCATACGTCGTCGCGTGCCCGGGCGCGCCGGCCTGTTGGCCCATGGGCCGGGGCGTTAGTTCCAACCACCGACGCGCCGCCTCTTCCGCACGGGCTCCATCGACGGGCGCCCCCACACAAGGCGCCACAACCAATGCCAGTGCGACCATCAGCGGCAGCAACCGCCCCACGCCACTCAATCGTGACAACAGTGGAGCATTTCGACGCAGGGCGGAGGAGGATCGACTTGGGCGCGCAACATTCGCCGCCAAACCCAACCCATTGGGGCGCAAAACAAAGAGGGGCATTCCCCAAAAAAATGATCCTTCGCTGCCGGCGACAATCCACGATTCAGCCTATGCCACGAGGCTGCGCCGCAAATCGAAGGCGTTAGCAGCCTACCAACGACGGCCCGGTGCTAAGGACGACCGCTGCCGCTACCGACGCCGCCGGGCCAGATGTGACGGCGACGACGGCAGCCGCCGGAC
>MWDT01000178.1 GCA_002070825.1 Verrucomicrobia bacterium ADurb.Bin122 | reverse complement strand
CGGCGTCCGCCGCAACCGCGACCTCGAAAGCATCGTCACCCTCGCCATGCGCGGCGACGGCGACGAGCCCATGTCCGAAGATGCCAATGTGGCCCTCCTCGAAAAAATCGTCGCCGACCAACGCGAAATCCTCGCCAAGGAGGTCAACCCCGACGTCACCAAAATCCCGCAGGTCTGGGCGCTCTACAAGGAAGTCCAGGATTACTACGAGCGAGGCATGCGCGTACCCGACGACGTCACGCTCCTCTGGTGCGACGACAACTGGGGCAATATCCGCCGCCTGCCCACCGCAGCCGAGCGCACACGCTCCGGCGGCGCTGGCGTCTACTACCATTTCGACTACGTCGGCGGCCCGAGATCCTACAAGTGGATCAACACGATTCCCCTCACAAAGGTCTGGGAGCAGATGAACCTCGCCTGGCAGTACGACGCCACGCGCATCTGGGTCGTCAACGTGGGCGACCTCAAGCCGATGGAGTTCCCCATCGAGTATTTCCTCACCTACGCCTGGGCCCCCGAGAAGTGGCCCTACGAACGCATCGGCGAATTCTCCGAGCAATGGGCCGCGCGAGAGTTCGGCCCCGCACACGCCGTCGAGATCGCCGCACTCGTCAACGGCTACACCAAGCTCAACGGCCGCCGGAAGCCCGAGTCGATCACCCCCGACACCTTCAGCCTCGTCCACGACCGCGAGGCCGAGCGTGTGCTCGCCGAGTGGCAGGACCTTGTCTCACGCGCGGAGAAAATCGACGCCGCCCTTCCGGCCAACGCACGCGACGCATTTTTCCAACTCGTCCTCTATCCGATCCAGGCCTGCGCCAACCTCAACGAGCTCTATGTCGCCGCCGGCCGCAACCGTCTCTACTCGGTGCAGGGGCGCTTCGACACAAATCGCGAGGCCGAGCGCGCGCGCCAGGCCTTCGCCAAGGACGCCGTGCTGCGCGATCAATACCACGCCCTCAACGGCGGGAAGTGGAACCACCAAATGTCCCAGGAGAAGTTCGGTTATATAAACTGGCAGGAGCCGGCGGCCGAGGTCATGCCGGCAGTCGCGATTCTCCGTCCGAACAAAAGGGCGGTTCCCGCGATTGCATTCGAGGGACGTGAAACCAGCTGGCCGGTCTGGGGCACCCCGCCGCCCAAGGTCCCCTCTCTCGACGTCTATTCCCAAGGATCACGCTGGGTGGAGCTCTTCAACCGTGGTGAAACCCCGTACACCTTCACCGCCGTCACCGATCAGCCCTGGCTGAAGGTCACACCGTCAAGCGGCACCGTACTGGAGACCGTCCGCATCGAGATCAGCGCCGACTGGTCCGCCGTGCCGGTGGGCGACACCACCGCAAAAGTGACATTCAAGCCCGACCAAGGCCGGCCTCTCACCGTGACCGTGCCGATCGTAAATCCCGCCGAGTTGCGCCCGGGCTCGTTCGACGGCTTCGTCGAGATCGATCACCACGTCGCCATCGAAGCCCCACACTTCTCGCGCGCCATCGGCGACACCCAAACGACCTGGCACACACTTCCCGACTTCGGCCGCACCCTCGGCGGAGTCACCACCTCCCCGGTGCTCGCCAAGCCCCGCACGCCCGGCGGCGACGCTCCCCGCCTCGAGTACGACATCCACTTCTTCTCCGCAGGCGAAGCCAGGGTGGAGTTCCAAGTCGCCCCTTCCCTCGACTTCCAGCCTGACGAGCCGCTGCGCTTCGCCGCCTCCTTCGACGATGAAACCCCGCAGATCATTCGCATCGGCACCAATCCGAACGAGTGGGAACCGTGGGGGACCGCCGTCAGCGACGGTGTCCGCCGGGTTTTCTCCACGCATCAGCTCAAGGGCGCCGGTCGTCACACGCTGAAAATCTGGGCCGTGACGCCCGGCGTCGTCCTGGAGCGCATCGTGATCGAGACCGGCACCCGCCCGACATCCCCCCGAGTCCCAAGCGTGCGCCGCAGTTACCTCGGGCCAGTCGAGAGTCCACGCGCCTCCGCTCGAAAGTGAGCTGCCAGCGAAGCCCACAAGTCAGGGCCCGCTTGCAACTATTTGCACAACGACAGCCCTGACACCGAGCCCGCCCGCCTTATGATGGTGGGCGGCGTTCGTTTTGCCCGGCCTCTCCAAGGCCATGCTCACGCCCTTCTCATGACCAACACGACATTTCCATCTGTCTTTTCTCTCCAAGGCCAGGTCGCCCTGATCACCGGCGGCGGCACCGGCATCGGACTCGCCATTGCCCAAAGCATGCACGCCGCAGGCGCGCGCGTCGTGCTCGTCGGCCGCCGCGAGGCCGAACTTCAGGCCGCCAGCCGCTCTCTCGGCGAACGCGCCAGCTATGTCGTCCACGACATCACCAAACTCGACGCCGCGCAGTCGCTCGTCGACCGCGTCACCAAGGAGGTCGGCCCCATCTCCTGCCTCGTCAACAACGCCGGCATCCATCTGAAAAAACCAGCCATCGAGACGACGCCCGAGGAATTCCAAAAAGTACTCACGACCCACGTCCTCGGCGCCCATGCGCTCGTGCGTGCCGTCGCTCCGGGCATGATCGAGCGCAAGACGGGCAGCATCCTCTTCACCGCCTCCATGGCCTCGCTCTTCGGCATCCCGCTCGTCGTCGCCTATAGCGCCGCCAAGACCGCCCACCTCGGCATGGTGCGCACCCTCGCCACCGAGCTCTCGCAGCACGGCATCCGCGTCAACGCCATCGCGCCCGGCTGGATCGAGACCGAGATGTCCGCCAAAGCCATGGCTGGCGATCCCGCCCGTAAACAAAAGATCATCGGCCGTACCCCGATGGCCAAGTTTGGCGCCCCCAGCGATGTGGGTTGGGCCGCCGTTTACCTTGCCTCCCCAGCCGGCGGCTTCGTCACCGGCGTGGTGCTCCCGATCGATGGCGGCGCCAGCATCGGTTTCTGAGCCTCCGACGGCACAAGCTCTGGAACTCAGCCCATGCCTTCACCGGCGTGGGCTTTTTCATGCCCGTACGGGACGCGCCCGCATTTGAGGTTTTGGGATCTCCCCGGCTGGAACCAGACCACCCTACGTAGCCATTGCATTCCGGCCGGGGAGAGCCTCGCTAACAGATAACCCCACTACGCAGCCGAGCGTGCAGAGAGACCTTCGGGATGCCAAACGCGCGATTATACTAACAATAGCGCAGTGTCTTTTTCACGAGCCTCACCATCGATTCCGATGGGTTGAGTTCTGCTACGGCAGCAAGCGGCACCCATGCCAGCGCCTTTGATTCATGCGACACGACGCACGCAGCAGCAGGGTCGCCCTCGACCAGAAACCGCAGATCCAGATGCCTGTGCCCCGGCACGTCTCCGCGCTCGGGAATCCAGTGCCGGTCCACATCGAACGGCTCGCGCGCCACCAGCCGCAACTCGGTGAGCCCACTCTCCTCGCGCGCCTCGCGCATGGCCACCTGCGCGAGATCGGTCTCGCCGTCGGCGTGGCCGCCTAGCTGCAACCACCGGTCGAGCTTTCTGTGATGCGTGAGCAATGTCTGCGTCCGCGCGGCATTCACGATCCACGCCGAACCCGTAAGATGGCCGGACAGGCACGAGCGCAGAAAACAGTCTTCATGGGTCTCCACGAAGCGCACGATCTCGCGCCCCATCTCCGCCTCGCCCGATTCGAGCGGACCGGCCAGATAGCCGCGCAAAAGGCTCAAGGCTGCGGCGCGGTGCATCCAGCTCAGGTTGTCACAAACCACTTCGACTCGGCCACCGGCAGCCTGTTGCTCTCCAAAAACGCCACCGTCTCGTCCACCGTGCGCGCGACCTCGAAGAGCGAGAGATTCGTCGGCTTGTTGAAGCGTTCTTCCACCATCTTTCCGAAGAACCGGAAGAGCTCGTCGTAAAAACCATCCTGATTGAGAAACACGCACGGCTTCCGAATCACATCGAGCTGCCGCAGGGTCAGGATCTCCATGATTTCTTCGAGCGTGCCCCAGCCGCCCGGCAGCGCCACAAACGCGTCCGCCCGCGACTCCATGAGCATCTTCCGCTCGCGCATCGTGATCACGGTGATCAGCTCGTCGGCCTCGTCGTAGGCGAGCTCCTTGTCGCACATGAACTGTGGGATCACACCCACCACGCGCCCGCCACCCGCCTTCACGGCTCGCGCGAGCGTGCCCATGAGGCCCACCTTGCCTCCGCCATAGACCAAGCCCCAGCCGCGGGCCGCCATCGCCCGGCCCAGCGCCTCGGCAGCGGCATAGTATTTCGAGTCCAGACGATCACTGGAGGAGCAATAGACACAGATGAGTTTCGACATGGTCGTGCCTCGAAAAACTGCCTGCAACGCCTCGCCGCTTCAATCGCATATGCAGCCATCGCACGACGCATCGCTGGAATTGGCATGCCCCCTGCAATGCCGCAGGCATGGTAGTCAGCCATCCCAGTCCCGCCGCAGCTGTGCCCACTCACACGTGGGCACCCTCGCTCGCGTGCTATGCCAGCATCGTGCAAAACGCCGTCGAGGGCATCTTCCAATCCACCCCCGATGGTCGCTACCTGCTCGTCAATCCGGCCCTCGCCCGCATGTACGGCTACGACTCCCCGGAAGAATTGCTCGCCAGCGTCAGCGATATTTCCCGCTCCATCTACGTCGACCCCACCGTGCGCGACGAATTCAAGCGCCTCATGGCCCGCGACGGCGAGGTCCACGGGCTCGAATACCAAGTCCGCCGCAAAGACCGCTCGACCCTCTGGATCGAAGAGCACGCCCGCGCCGTGCGCGACGAAACCGGCGAGGTGCTCTACTACGAGGGATTCATCCAGGACATCACGCGCCGGCATGAGGCGGAGCAAGCCCTGCGGGCCGCGAAAATCGCCGCCGAGGCCGCCAACGAGGCCAAGAGCCAATTCCTCGCCATGATGAGCCACGAAATCCGCACGCCCATGAACGGCATCATCGGCATGGCCTCGCTCCTCCTCGACTCCTCCCTCGAACCGGAACAACGCGAGTTCACCGAAACCATCCGCAACAGCGGCGACGCCCTCCTCACCATCATCAACGACATCCTCGATTTCTCGAAAATCGAGTCGGGCCGCCTGGAGCTCGAGCGCCACACCTTCGACCTGAGAAAATGCGCCGAAGATGCGCTCGATCTCTTCGCCCCCAAGGCTGCCGAAAAAGGCATCGACCTTCTCTACGAGATTTCCGACAGCGTCCCCACGCTGGCCTCCGGCGATGCGACCCGACTGCGTCAGGTCATCGTCAATCTCCTGGGCAACGCACTCAAATTCACCGAGCACGGCGAGATCGTCCTCACCATGAGTGCCACGCACGATGCGGAGTCACACGGAGCGTTTCACTTGGCCTGCACCATCAGCGACACAGGCAT
>MWDT01000177.1 GCA_002070825.1 Verrucomicrobia bacterium ADurb.Bin122 | reverse complement strand
GAATACCGGAATCGGAGTTTGGCCGCGTGTGTTTTCGTCGGACTGGTGCGGGAAATGGAAGGCTAAGCGATGAGCAAGGCGCGCACATGGTCCGTTCGTCTTTCTGTCGATGACCTGAACGCATCGTTTTGCCTGCTGGAAACAGACCAGGAAATCGCCGCATGGGTTCGCGGCCTGATGCGCGGGCTGAATGCGGGGGACTGCAAGGAAGGCGCCTCAAAAGAATACGCCGAGGGGTGGGAGATCGGGCGACCAGCTCGAGAGAGGGCGGACGAAATCCGAGCAGAACGGGCAGAAGTTGGAAGCGTAGGCGGTAGCAAACGAGTAGCAAACGCTCGAGCAATTGCTTCACCAAACGGTTCACCAATTGGTAAACCAACCGCTCAACCAGAACGAAGAACGAAGAACGAAGAACAACAAGAACAACAAGAACAAATAACAAGGCCGCGGCAAGCCGCTTTCACTCCTCCGTCAGAACAGGAGTGGGTCGAGTACTGCACCAGGACTTGGAGCGACTGGCACCCGGTATGCGCTGGGGAGGCATGGGCCTACTACCAGGGCGTTGGCTGGGTCGTTGGACGCAAGGTCTGCAAGGACTGGAAGGCAACCGCCAGGACGGCCCACGGAAACGCCAGGCAGTGGGGAAAGCTGCAACCGCAGCGGCAAGCGTGGGTACCACCAGCTCCGCCGCCTATCACATGCAAACCTGGAGATCTCGACGGCATTTCAAAGGAAGCGACGGATAGACTATGAGCGAATATCTCGGATTACCTGAAAACATTGAAATCGAGGCACAAATCATCGGGCGAATGGTTCGATTTGGAGATCGCGCGCACGAAATCATTTCAAGGATGAGCGTCGAGCAATTCTATTCCGAGCGGCACCGCGTGATATTTGAGGCAGTCGCAAAGATTGCGGAGACCGCTGCTCCATCGCTTCAATCGATCGCCGCGGCGCTTGACCGGGCAAAGAAGCTCGAATACATCGGGGGTGCGGCGTACCTCATGGAAATTGTTGATTCGGCATTCTCGATGGTTGGGACTGACTCCGACATCGACGCGGTTCAGGGGGCGTACAAGCGCCGCCAAACGATCGAGATGGCGCGGGCGCTCATGAATGATGCGGTCGAGGCGGAGAGCGCCGACGATGCGCTTGCCACCGCGGTCGCGAAGCTTTCGGCCATCGTCAATGGGTCGGGCGGTATGCGCTCCGGGTTTTCGCACGCTGCAAGCAATTTGGATTCCGTCCTTTCAAGCGATCGCCCGCGAGAGATTCCAACCGGGATCGAATGGTTCGACGAGATCTACACTCCGCGGCCAGGCAACTACATCGTTTTGGCAGGGTTCTCGGGCGGGGGGAAGACGGCGCTGGCCGCGGGTATCGCGACATCAATGTCACGCCGTGGGAATGTGCTCCTCGCCTCCCTGGAAATGTCGAAGGATGAAATCCTTGAGCGGGCGATCCCGTGGGCAACCGACATCGAAATCTCAAGGATCAGGAATCGGAAATTGACCGCCGAGGAAAAGGCCGCGGCGCGCGCGGAGATCGTCAGCCGCGGGCTCTACATCACGGAAGCGGAAAGCGTCTACGAGGTTGAGCAGGCGGCGCGGTCGCTCAAGGTCTCGAAAGGGCTTGACGCTGTTTTGATCGACTACCTACAGCTTCTGACCTCGCCGCGGTCGAAGGGCGAACAGAACCGGGCGCAGGAGGTTGCGGCAATCTCCCGGCATTGCAAACTCATGGCCCGGCGCTTGGATTGCGTGGTGTACGCGCTTTCCCAGCTCAACAACGACGCAAGCCGCGACGGGATCCCGAAGATCCACCACCTCAAGGAATCGGGGGGAATTCGCCAGGACGCCGACGCGGTGTTCATGGTTTATCACCCAGACAAGGAAGAACACGACGCCGCCAAAAGCGTCCTGAACAACCTGCGGAGCATGCAGCGGACGGTCGAGCAGGAGAACCTTTTCCGCAAGTCCAAAATCAAAGTCGCCAAGCGCGTCCTGGACTTGCAGAAAGGCCGAAGCGCGGAGGAAACATCCACTGCCTTGATGTTCGAGGGTCGGTACACGCGATTCCGAAGGGCAAAAACGACGGAGTGGACCGTATGACCTTCGCCGACCACCTCCGCACCCACCAGGACGCGCACAACGGAGTGGGATGGATGCCGAGCGCGAAAATCCTTGTCGGCGACTGCATCGACCGACTCAAGGAGATCCCCGACGGCACCGCGTACACCTGCGTGACCTCGCCGCCCTACTTCGGGCTCCGCGACTACGGGGTGGATGGGCAGATCGGCCTCGAGGCCACGCCCGACGAGTTCGTGGCGAAAATGGTTGAGGTGTTCCGCGAGGTGCGGCGGGTGCTGCGGGATGATGGAACGCTGTGGCTGAACCTCGGCGACAGCTACGCCGGCGGGAACACGGGCGGGAAGTGGCGCGAAGGAAGCGCGCGCGCAGACGGAGAGGTGCGTGACGATGAGCATTCCCGCCGCAACAGAAACGGCATGAGCGCGGTCGATGGCGTCAAGCCGAAAGATCTCATCGGCATTCCCTGGCGCGTCGCCTTTGCCCTCCAAGCGGACGGGTGGTACCTCCGCCAGGACATCATTTGGCACAAGCCGAACCCGATGCCGGAGTCCGTGCGCGATCGGTGCACGAAGGCGCACGAATACATCTTCCTCCTGTCGAAGTCCGACCGCTACCACTTTGATCATGAGGCGATGCGTGAGCCGTGCAGTCCCGACATGCAGCGGCGGGCCACGCTCGGTCACACGCGAGGTGCTGGAGGGAAGATTGATATGTCCCGACAAGATTCGGCCACGCTTCGCGGAGCCCACGCAAAGGCAATCGACGTGAGCAATGGGCGCAACCGTCGCTCCGTCTGGACCGTGCCGACTCAGCCGTTTTCCGGAGCGCACTTCGCCACGTTCCCGCCTGCACTGGTGGAGCCGTGCATCCTGGCCGGGGCTCCGCGTGGATCCGTGGTGCTTGATCCGTTCAGCGGGGCTGGGACCACGGGTCTTGTGGCGCTCCGCAACGAGCGCGATTACATCGGCTGCGAGCTGAATCTGGAATACGCCTCGATGGCATGCAATCGGATCCACGGCGACGCGCCGATGCTGCACAAGGTCGAGGTATTGCCATGACCTTCGCCGACCACCTCCGCACCCACCAGGACGCAACGGTCCGCACGGCGGCGCAGTGGTGCCGTGCTGGGCCGATCGACCTCGCGGACGCCCTGAGAGAGCTTGACGCGGTCGGGGCGCCTGGAGTGGCGTCTCTGGCCGCCAGAGAGGCATGGAGAGAATTCACACGGAAAGAGGGGGAGAAATGAACTTGCAACGACGGGAAGAGATCCGGAAGATGTGCGCCGGTCCAGCGCGCGGCGGAACACAGGGCGCAAAGCAGATTTACGACCTGCGCGATGCCGTCACGGAAGCCTTCGCCCACATCGACGCGCTGGAGCAGGCTGCGGCGGAACGGGTGATCAGGGACGGGGGCAGGGGGCCAGGGGTGGCGCCCGCCGTGGCGGTGCCGGAGAGCCTGCTGCACGACCTTGCTTTGGCCGCATGGGACGAGGGAGCGGATGCGGGCATGGCGTGGGATCCAGATGCAGACCCAGCAAAGCGCGGGGTTGTTCCGTGTACGCCAGGGGAAGGGATCGCAAAAGCGCGGGATCATTTCGCGCGGCATGGATCTGGATCGCCAAGTTCGGCGTTTTCGCGCGCACTGCAAGCAATCCGTGAGCACTCCCGCTCTGTCCCCGCCGGCCGCGTGCTGGGTGAGGGGATGGTGGCGGTGGATGCGAGAGCTGCGGGGGATGCGATGAGCGCAGCGCATACGCCGGGGCCGTGGATTGTTCGCGACGATGGGATGGATTACGCCTGCCCGATCATCGATTCCACGTCCGTTGGGAGAGGTTACTATGCGAGCATCGCGACGGCGACGCAGCGGGACCCGCACCCGCGAGAGGGCGGCGGGATATCGATTGCGACGGCTCGCGCAAATGCCCGCCTGATCGCCGCCGCGCCCGATCTCCTCGCCGCCCTGGAAAAGGCTGTAGAGCGCTGCGATGGGCGTGAAGCGTGGAGCGCCGATGCGCGCGCAGCAATCGCGAAGGCGACAGGAGGAAGAGCGTGACCCGCCCCGACTCGATCCGCTGGCCTGGAATCGTCGCCGCCGTGTGCATGCTCGCACTGGCCGCGCTGGAAATCGCGATCATGATGGAGGTGGGAAGATGACCCCGCGCCAACGTCGCTACATGGGCGCGCTGACCGTCTCGACCTTCCTTGCCATGGGCGCCGCTCTGACCGCTGGCTGGCTCGCGCTGGCGTTCGGGGCGGGCTCTGCGGTCCTGCTGGCCCGGCTCGCGTGGCGTCGGGTGCGGACGTGCTGGCGGGAGGGGATCTGACTTTTTTCGGCGGATGCGAAAATAGTTGTTGCGAGATGCGATTAGATGCGGTATGTTATAGAGGTCGGGACGGTCATCCCGGCGCAACCACCAACGAACGAGGACAAAATGACGCTCTACATCTACGCCACCGACAACATGACGCTTGTAGCTCGCATCAACGGCGAAACAGAGCGCGCCTGCGAAAAAGTGGCTTCCGAGCGTTTCGGTGACTCCGACACCTACGGATGGACCTATGCGCCTGCTTTTGGGGCGGCGGATGGCGTACAGCCTGGCGAAGACGTCGAAGACATCGACGCCTAATCTCTCCCCGCCCGGCAACGCGCCGGGCCGTCCTCGCTCGTCGCGGGGTGACCGCTCAGTCGGGCGGGGTCAACATCGCCGGAGTCACCGGCACGGGGCGGCGTAGCGCGAGTGTGTTCGGCGCGCCGCCCTGCATTTTTCCGGAGGATCGAATGCAGAAAAAACCACGTGGCGAAAAGCTCGAGCCGGCGACCTACTGGACGACCGCCGAGGAAAAGGCCGCGGCGCAGAAGGAGGCCAAGCGGCGCGGGATGACGGGGTCGCAACTCGTACGGCTGGCGGTCAAGGCCGAAATCAAGCGGGGCGAGAAGTGACCCCCGCCGAAAAGCTCGCCACGCTCCAGGCCTGGGAAGCGCACGTCAAGGCGATTTCCGCCGTCTACGAGGCTGACCGGCTCGCCTGCGGGGCTCTGATCGAGTCGCCACGGTGGGAGGCGGTGTATGGGCTGCTGTCGGCGCACACGATGATGGTCGCGCAGGCCATCGCGCCGAGCGATGCGACCACCAAGGACGTCGCGGAATGGCTCGATTGGTGGCAGGAGATGGATTTCGGCGCCAAGGCGGGACGAGCCGGGTTCCCCGGGCGGGAAATGCGCGAGATCCGCACGCTCGAGGACCTGCTCTGGATCATCGAGGTGAGGCCATGAGCGCCATCGACTGGAGGC
>MWDT01000176.1 GCA_002070825.1 Verrucomicrobia bacterium ADurb.Bin122 | reverse complement strand
GTGCAGATCATCCCGACCGCCAATCCCGACCAGCTCGCGCTTTTCAAACAGGGCCGCATCGACGCCGTGTGGACTGTCGAGCCCTGGGTTTCCCGCTTGGAGCAGGAGGCCGACGGCAAGGTGTATATCGATCAAAAGGACGCTCTGACGACCATCCTCGTGTCGTCCGTGAAGCTCCTACGCGAGCGCCCGGAACTGGCTACCAAGTTTGTCGCTGCACACGTCGAGCTGACGAAGTGGCTCGGCGAGCATCCGGAGGATGCCCGCGAGCAGGTGCGCGCGGGGCTGTCCGCCGAGGTCCGCCGCGAGATCTCCGCCACGCTCGTAGCGAGTGCGTGGAGCCGGCTGCATTTCACCGACACGGTGCAGCAGGCACAAGTTGAGGCATTGGTGGGCGATGCGCAGAGCGTGGGTTTCCTCCGCGACGCGATCTCCCTGGACCGTTTGTTCAGCCGCGCGCCATGAGTTTGCAGTCCGAGATCACCAACGAGACACCGGCCAAGCTCTCTGTGCGTGGCGTGTCCAAACGTTTTCGCACGGGCACCATGCAGGTGCATGCGCTCGAAACCGTCTCGCTCGATGTGGGCGAGGGGGAGTTCGTCTGCCTCGTGGGCCCGAGCGGATGCGGCAAATCAACCCTGCTGAGCATCATCGCCGGGCTGGAGCAGGCCGACCAGGGGGAGTTGTTCACCGATGGCCAGCCGATCCGCGAGCCGGGGCGCGATCGCATGGTCATGTTTCAGGAGGCCGCGCTTTTCCCCTGGCTCGATGTCTTGGACAACGTGCTCTTCGGTCTGAAGCTCAAGCCCTGGCTGAAGGCTGCGGGACGCATCGAGGTCGCCAAGTTTTACCTCAAACTCGTCGGGCTCGAAAAGTTCGAGCGGTCCTACGTGCACGAGCTTTCCGGCGGCATGAAGCAGCGCGTCGCGCTGGCGCGTGCGCTCGCGCCCAACCCCAAGGTGTTGCTCATGGATGAGCCGTTTGCGGCGCTCGACGCCCTCACACGCGAGCAGCTCTACGGCGATTTGCAGCGCATCTGGTCGGCTCGGCGCAAGACGATCGTCTTTGTGACGCATAACGTGCGCGAGGCTGTCTGCCTGGGCGATCGCGTCGTACTCTTCTCGCCCAATCCGGGCCGCATCCGAGGCGAGTTCAAAATCGATCTGCCGCGCCCGCGCGACATCAACAGTCCGAGCCTGGCCGAACACGCGCAGCAGATCATGGCCGCGCTCAAGGGAATGGAGGGCGACGCGCCCCGGGAGGTCGCTGAATGAAACGCACTCTTCGCGCTTGTTTCTTTTTTGCCGTACTCGTGCTGAGCTGGGAGGGGCTCTGCCGCGCCCGGGTCTGGTCGCCCGTGCTCGTGCCCTCGCCGTCGAGCGTCGGGTTGTACCTTTGGTCGGCGCTGGCCGACGGCACGCTTCTTGGGGCTGCGGTGGTCACGCTGAGGCGGCTCGTTTTCGGATACCTTTTTGGCATCGCGCTTGGACTGCCGCTGGGCCTGCTCACGGCGCGTTTCAAGCTGCTCAACGACACGCTCGGTCTGGTTTCGCTCGGTTTGCAGACGCTCCCCAGCGTGTGCTGGGTGCCGCTGGCGTTGCTCTGGTTTGGGCAGACGGAGGCGGCGATGTTCTTCGTGGTCGTGATGGGCACGCTCTGGTCGATGATTATCGCGACAGAGAGTGGCGTGCGCAACGTGCCGCCCATCTACGCGCGTGCGGCGCGCACCATGGGGTCCAAGGGCCTGCACACCTGGCTCAAGGTGATGCTGCCGGCCTCGCTGCCCTTCGTGGTCAGCGGCATGAAGCAGGGCTGGGCGTTTGCCTGGCGCTCGCTCATGGCTGCCGAGATCTATGTCACGATCCTCAGCGGCTTCGGGCTCGGCCATCTCCTGCACTATGGACGCGAGTTGCACGCCATGGAGCAGGTCATCGCAATCATGCTCGTGATCATCGCAATCGGACTGTTGGCCGACAAAATCCTGTTTTCGCCCTGGGAACGCTTTCTGCACCGGCGTTGGGGCACGGCGCGCTCCTGAGTTTCATCGAGACACCGCGTTTCCGGGGCGGGCACTCCGCTTGCCCCGGCGGTTTTTTGGTGGGTCGAGAGGGATTCGAACCCTCAACCAACGACTTAAAAGGACGCTGCTCTACCATTGAGCTATCGACCCGAAACCAAAAGAGGGGGCGGTATTAGGGGAGTCCCGGAAGCTGGCGCAAGCGGAAATTCTCATCTTTGCCGAAGTCGCCCGCGATCTGCATCCGCCCTCGTGGGCTCCCCTGGGTGAGGCCGGTGGAAAAACGGGCGCGCCCGGCGTGGGATTGCCGCTTCTGGCGTGTGCCGCAGCCCAAAAGAAAACGCCGGGCTGGCGGGCCCGGCGTTGTGAATCAGAGACGATTACCCGGCGCTTATTTGGCGGCGAGCAGCTCGTTGACCTTGCGCATGACGGCAAAGGCGTCGGCCACGTAAAGCACGTCGGCCTTACCCTGCGCCCAGCTACAGGCGGCGTTGAGATTGATGGCGCGGCGCTCGTTGATGAAGCGCCAGCCGACGGTGTGCGGCTCTTCGCCGTGGCAGCAGGTGGCCAGCCCCTTGGCGTGGCGCGGCGTGGCGCCGGTCTGGCCGATCTGGTTGAGGTGGCTCATGAACTTGAGCACCTGCTGGCCCTCGCCACTCAGATCGACGAGCGACTTGGTGCTGCCGAGGGAGGACTTCGTCTGCCCGAGGAAACCGAGGATGATCTGCTCGGCCTCGGCGGCGTGCGCCTGGCCGTCGGCCTGCTTCTTGGTCCAGCCGGCGCCGGCGACGAAGAGCAGTTTCGCATCCGGGCGGATCGTCTGCTCGTCGGCGGACGGAGCCTGGATGCCGGTGACGGTGGTGCGTTGATGCGCGGCGGGCAGGGCCACGGGTACGAGTTCGACGGCGGCCTGGCCGGCGGCACCGGCAAACGCGGCGCTGCAACCGGACTCGAGGGCGACGACCCACGGGCGCTGCGTGCGGCTGAGCACGGCCTCCATGCGCTGGCGGTAGTACCAACGCGTGACGGCGGGCTTGCCGTCTGCGGCGGCGATGCCGGTGGCATGCGTGTCGATGCGACCGCCGAGGCGCTGCGTGGCGCCGGCGAGCACGCGGTTCATGCGCGAGGTGGCGGGCGCGAGGATGATCGTGGCGGCGGCGGCTTTGCCGAGCGCCTCGACCGCGAGCACGTCGCTGGAGTAGCGCGGCTGCGCAAACTCAGCACCGGCGACGCCGAGCAGGCGCGCGGCCCCGGCGGCGGCGATCTGGTTGGCAGCGGCCTGCACCTCGGTGCCGATGAGGCCGACGACGAGCGTCGAGCCGGCGAGCGAGGCGGAGAGCGTCTTGGCCGCGCCGAGCGTTTCGAGAGCGGCTTTGCCGAGCGAACCGTCGGCTTCGGTGTGGGCGAGAACGAGAATGGTTTCCATGGGGAATGCTCCGTGGGCGCGGGTTAGTCTTTTTTGATCCACTCGACGATTTCGCGGGCGATGTCGTCGGGGGCCATGTCTTTGACGATCCGGGTTTCGCGGCGCTGTTTCGGGAGGGAAACGCTGGCAAACGCGAGGCCCTCGCCGGCGAGCTTCACGGGCTTGGCCTTCTGGAGCGCGGGCATGACGGTGCGCATGTTGAGCATGCCGACCTGCGGGTTGTTGGGCGGCTCGGGGAGGTTGCCGGTGGCCCAGCCGAGTAGGGCGGGCGTGCCGGCGCAGGTGGAGACCTGGTGTTTGCCGCCCTCGATGCGCTCGAGGATTTCGAGCGAGCCGTCGGCGCGCACGGTGAGTTTATCCACGCCCTGGAACTGATCGACGAGGCCGAGGCGTTCGCCGATCATCTGCATGGTGACGCCGGCGCCGCGCGAGGCGGATTCCCAGCCGCCGAAGACGAGCAGGTGGGCTTTGTCGAGGCCGGGGATGGTCTGGATGGCGTCGGCGAGCGCGGCGGCGACTTCGCTGGCCTCGGTGAACCCGCTGGAGGGACCGTCGATGGCGACGAGCTCGAAGGGCACCTTTTGCGCGATGGTCATCATGACCTGCTGGAGCTTGGCCTTGGGGCCCATGCTCACGAACCAGACCTTGCTGCCGGCATGCTGCTTGGCGAGGTTGGCCGCCTCGAAGAGCGCGTGTCCGGCCCACGGATCGAGCACGGCGGGGAGCATCAGCTCATTCTTGAGCGCCGGGCCGGTGGGCGAGGTGACGGGTTCGAGGGTTTGCAGCGGATCGGGGACGATGCTGCCACAGACAACGATGTGATAGGGCATGGGTTTCGGGTTGGTGTGAAAAACGGGGCGCCTGCGCGGCGCCGGGAGGATGCGGGCGGTTTAGTTTTCCGCCGAGTGGAGGCCGCCGGTGCCGGCGCGGAATTCGAGGACGGTGCGGCCGGAGCCGTCGGTGCGCTCCTGCGTGCAGTTCCACAGGCAGGCGCCGCAGTGGATGCACTTTTCGCGGTCGAAGGCGGGCACGCCTTTTTCGCCCGGCGCGATGGCCTGGCCAGAGCAGATCGTGATGCAGGTCTTCACGTCGCACTTTTCGCAGACGGCCGGCTCGGTAAACACGACGTGGTCGGCGTAGCCGGCGGGCGCCTGCACTTTGCCGCCCATGAGGAGCGCGTCCTGGTGCGAGACGAGGAGCTTGCCGTCGAGCGGGATCGCAGGCCAGCCGGCGCGGTCCATGAGCTCGTTGTGCAGCGAGAGGCCCTTGGCCTGGCACTCGGCGCGGAGCTTGGCGATCTCCTCGGCGGAGATGCGGCCGCGGTAGTAACGCTCGATGGAGGGCAGGCGCTTGTGGGGCGCCTTGGGCGTGCCCCAGATGTTGAGCAATCCGCCGGTCAGGCCGGTCATGCCCATGCCGATCAGGCCGGTGACGAAACCGCAGCAAAAACCGTCGCGTGCTTTTTCGGCGACGCGGCTTTCCTTGTCCTCGCGGCTGGCGCGGCGGCGGGCGACGTAGGTGGCGGCGAGGTTTTCCTTGGTAAACGGTTTGCCGGCCTTGAGCAGTTCGAGCACGGCGTCGGCGAGCTGCGTGCCGCTGGCCCACGCTTCGTCCACGCCGGAGCCGGTGAGGACGTTGGTGGTGCCGGAGCCTTCGCCGATGCGCGCGTAGCCGTCGCCCACGAGGTGCGGTTCGCCGCGCCGGCCGGATTCGCCGAGGGTCTTGGCGCCCCAGGAGCGCAGCGTCGCGCCGTTGAGGTGTTGCCAGAGGTATGGGTGCATCACCCAGTGCTGGAGGTAGCGGTAGGCGGTGCGGACCGGGCAGTCGAACCACGACGGCACGAAGATGCCGAGCGAGGCGATGTTGCCCGGATGGATATACATGAAGCCGAAAATCTCGGGCTCCGGGAATCCGAACGTGTGAAACACCGTGCCCGGCTCCAGCTTCGAGTCGGCGGGCAGATCGACGACCATCTTCATGCCGACGGCCCACTCGTAGGTGTGGTGCCC
>MWDT01000175.1 GCA_002070825.1 Verrucomicrobia bacterium ADurb.Bin122 | reverse complement strand
TCGGAGGCCGCCGCGCTGCCGCCCGGACTGTTCACGCGCAGCACGATCGCCTTTACGTCGTCGTCCTGGCGCAGCCGCCGCAACTCGCGCGAAAAATTCGTGCCGCCCACATAGCCCTGCTCGGCCTCGCCATCGACGATTTCGCCCTCGGCGTAGACCACGGCGATGCAGCCCGAGCGCGACACCGACTGGCTGGCGCCAGCCTTCAGCGCCAAGCCCGGCTCGGCGGCGACCTCCATGTAGTCGGCCAGTTTGATCTGAGCAAAAGGTTCGTTGGCGCCAGGGCGCCCAGTCTCGTTTTTGAGCTCGGCGATGATCTCATCGCGATAGGCGATGCGGTCGACGAGCTTGGCGGCCTTGGCGGTATCGGCCCGGATCAATCCCTCCTCATCGACAATCTTCTGGATGGCCGCCGGCGTGACGCCACGACTGCTCGCGATATCCGCGAGCAGGTCCGTCCACAGATCGCCGAGGAGCTTTTCAAGCTGTTCCCGGTTCTCCGGGCTGAGATCGCGCCGGGTGTACGGCTCGACCGCCGACTTGTATTTACCCACACGCGTCACCTGCACGCCGATGCCGAATTTCTCAAAG
This sequence comes from Verrucomicrobia bacterium ADurb.Bin122, assembly GCA_002070825.1. Classification (GTDB taxonomy): domain Bacteria; phylum Verrucomicrobiota; class Verrucomicrobiia; order Opitutales; family Opitutaceae; genus MWDT01. The sequence goes on along the minus strand of MWDT01000175.1, from coordinate 4,881 downwards.
GCTCCGGCGTAGAACATGGGGCGGGCGGCCAGCCCGGGCATCAACAGCATGCCGTAGGGATCGAGCACGATCTCGCTCGCCGCCGACGCGAGATAGTAGTCGCGGGTCGAGGCGGAGCTCAAAAACGCCTTCACGGGCTTGCCGGCCGCGCGCACTTCCTGGAGCGCCGCACGCACCTCCTTGAGCGCCGCGTAGCCACTGCCATAGCCGGACGGACTCAATGCGCCCGTCAGCAGCACGCCGGCGATGCGCTTGTCGCGCGCGGCCGCGCGCAGGGTGCGCGTGAGGGCGCGCAGCTGGAGCGTGGGCGCATCCTCGCTGGTCAAGCTGCCAAAGCTGAAGCTCTCGGGCGAGTCGGTGATGTTGGCCTCCAAATCGAAGACCAGATACGAGCCCGGATCGACCGTCTGCGGCGGCGTCTTTCCGGCCGAGACGACCAGAATCAGCAGCAGCAGGCCGCAGAAGCACGTCCCCAATGCAAACACCACAAGTCCCGCCAGTGTGCCGAAAAGCGACGTGAAGAAATTCTTCATATGGTCGCGCAAGCTAGAGGTTCCCAAGGCCGCAGCCAGAGGAAAAAATGGTGAAACGCATGCACTTCGCGCGCGAACCGCCAACCGGAGGCCCGTGCGCGCGACGTTACTCCATCATCGGCGGAGGCGGCATGCGCTCGCCGGGCTCATGCATCATCCCGGGAGGCGGAGGCGGGCCATGGGGACCGCCGGGCGGAGGCATCATGCGATTGAGCCGCTCGCCCTGACGCTTTCGCAGCTCCTCCAAGCGGGCCTTCTGCTCGGCCGTGAGCAACAGCGCGATATCCGCATGCATGCGGTCCAGGATGAGCCTGGCCTGATTAAAAGTCTCATCGCGGTGCTTGCGCAGATCCTCGCCGGCGCGGTCCAGGATGGCCTTGACCGAGGCCGCCTGCACCTCGCTCAGATTCAGATCTTCGCTCAGGCGCCGGAGCTGCTGGCCGACAAAACGCTGCTCTGCCCTCGCCATGCGATGCTGCATCAGGCCCCGGTTGACACGCCAGGTGGCGACGCCGCCGACAATCGCGCCTGCGAGAAACACCCCGGCAAAAACAACGATGGCTTTGAACGTACGGTTCATGATTTAGGAGGCCTCCGCCATGGCGACGAGCGGATCGGACAACGCCCAGTCGTCCTCGCCCGTCGAGGTGATCGCCGAGTAGCTGAAGGCCAGGCTCACCGCGACCAGGATCGCCGACACCCCCAGCGCGCGCCACGAGAACTGGTCGAGCAGCGCGGCCCACGTGGTCCGAGGCGGAGCCGACATTGCCAGCGCCGCCACGCGGGCGGAAAAACCGAACGGGACCTCGACGTGAGGCGTCGGCACCTGACGAGCCGCCTCGGTGAGGCGGCCCCAAGGCGTGGAGAGGCGTGGTGGGCGTTTCATGAGTTTTCCTGTCGTTTAAGCGTTTGAAAGAGTTTCTGCAATTTCCGGCGGGCGCGAAATGCGCGCACCTTGACCACGGCCCGGTTCCATCCCGTCAGCGAGGCGACCTCCGCCACGCTCTTCTGCTCCAGATCGAGCAGCTGGAGCACGAGCCGGTCCGGCGCGGCCAGTTGCGACATCAGTTTGTTCACGAGTTCGCGCGCCGCCAGCGCATCGTCGGGCGCGTGCGCCGTCTGATCGGAGAGCACCGAGGACAAGACCTCGGCCTCGTGCTCGGACAAATCGGCCCAGCGCAGCTCCGGCCGCCGCCTTTGCGCGCGGAGCTGGTCGATGCAGGTCGTCACCGCGATTCGGGAGACCCAGTGGGGAAAAGGCACGGTGCCCTGAAACTGGTCGAGACGTGCGAACATCTTCATAAACACCTCCTGCGCGAGGTCCTCCTCGGCCACACGGCGCGGCAGATGGGCACGCACGATCCGGATGACGAGCGGGTAAAGCTCGTCCACGAGCTCCCGCGCGGCGGCCTGGTCGAGCTGCCGCACGCGGGCCAGACAGGCATCGATGTCAAACGTGCTCTGTTCCGACATAGAGGAATGGGACGTGCATCATACACGAAGCTCAAGACGCTCGGGGCATGGGCCGGTTACGCGCTCAATGCAGTGTAAAGTCCACCATCACCGGACGATGGTCGGAGAGCATCGTGTCCACCACCTCACACTGCACATGGTCGCAGGCCGGAGGGAGAAAAACGAAGTCGAGCGTGCGCTGGGGCCACGGCGAGGGGAACGTGCCGTCGACCTGGGGGTGCATGACATAGTTGGCAAAGTCGTGCATGTGGCGCAGGAGCACCGCGGTGGCATCGCCTGCATGGCTGGGCGTATTGAAATCGCCGCAGACCAGCGGCGGCATCCGCCAGCGTACGCCATGCGCCCGGTGGTGCTGGTGCAGCCAGGGCACGAGCCGGTCGAGCTGCTTGAGACGCAGATTTCGGGACCGGTAGTGCAGGTGCAGGTTGACCAGCGGAATCGTGCGCCCGCCGACGTTGATCTCGGCAAACAGGAAGCCTTTTTCGCCGACGCTTTTCTGGCCGAAGACGACATTTTCCGAGCGCACAATCGGGTGCCGCGAGAGGAGGGCGTTGCCATAGGAGAGGTTGAAAACGCCCTCGCGCCGGGTGTTGATGCCGAAGACCGCGTGGGGGAAACGCGCGTGACGGCGCAGGTACTCCAGCTCGTCGAAGTTGCCGGCCCAGCACGAACACTGGTCAATCTCCTGGAGGGCCACGACGTCGGGTTTGAGCTTGTGCAAAAGCGCGGCGATTTTCACCAGATTCATCTGGAGGCGGCGGCGCGGCGTGAGCCCTTGGAGCGGCGTAAGCCCTCGTCCATGAGCGATATTAAACGTGACCAGTCGGAAGCGCACGGAGCCCATACCGTCAAGATGTCCGGCTGCCCGGCCGGCGCCAGTGAGAAAGTACTGAAGATGGGATTGACAGGGGCAAATCGAGTCACGAAGGTCCCCGCCTCATTTTCAATTTCACGGCGGCCATAGCTCAGTTGGTTAGAGCACAAGATTGTGGATCTTGGGGTCGCGGGTTCGAGTCCCGTTGGCCGCCCCATTTTAGCCCCGCATCATTTGCGGGGCTTTTTGCTGCCCGCAGGGCGCCTACTCGTCGTCCTGCGCGTTGAACCGCAGCTTCACACGCTCGCTCTGGCCGTCGGGGCGCGGCCCCACCGACCGGACCTTGCGAAACGCCGCCAGCACCGATTCGTCGAACTCCGTGTTGCCCGAGGAGCGCGAAATTTGGAGCTGCGACATGGTGCCATCGGCGGCGAGGAAGAACTCGATCTCGGTCGAAAGGCGGTCGCCGACGCCGGGCGGCGGCTCGTGCGCCTGGCGCAGCTTGAGTTTCAAAAACGAATAGTAGCGCTCCATGAGCGAGGCTTCGGCGGCAGTGAGAGCCTTGCCACCGGCGCCGGGCGCCATGCCCGTGCCCTGCTCCACGCCGCCACGCAGGCCCTTGCGCACACTGGCATTGCTCTGCGATGCGTTGGTCTTGCCGGCGTTCTGCTTGTTGAACTGGTCGTAGCTGGTGCGTTTGGCGGCCTGCTCCGCGGCCTTGCGCTCGCGCTCGGCTTTCGCCGCCTGCTCCTTGCGGTACTTGGTCATGAGCCGCTGCTCGCGCTTTTTGGCGAGGCGCGTCACATCCTTTACGAAATTGGGCGCCTTCGGCTCCTTGGCCGGCGCGGCCTTCTCCGCGTTCTTCGAGGGCTTCTCCTTTTCCGACTCCTTGAGCGGCGCGGGCGTGATGGGATCGGGCTCGGGCGGCTGCGGCGTCGGTTTCACCGGCTCGGGCTCCGGAATGGGCAGCGGCTCGTTCGTGGACGGCTCGATCTCGGCGATCTTGGGCACATTGGGCTCAGGGATCGTCGGCAGGTCCACCCCCATGCCATCGGGGTCGCCCAGCATCGACGCCTCGGTGGCGGCGTAGTTGTCCCCTTCGCCCGCCACCAACTCGATGAACTTGGCCGGCTCCCTCTTCTGTTCCTTCAAAATCACCGCGCCGAAAAACAGCGCGCCGGCGGCTGCCGCGTGCAGCAGGATCGAGTAGGTATAGGAGCTCGGCGTCTGGGCGCTCATCGGGCGGTGCGGCTAGGGAGGAAAACGCTCAAGGGGCGGGTTTCTTAGGGTCAACGATCCGTCTGCGAATCCAGAGTCACCCGGGACAGGCCGCGGCTCTTGATCTCGTCGAGCAGGGTCATCACGCGTTGGTAGTCGACGGTGCCATCGGCACGCAGGCGGATGACGGGCGGCTTGGGTTTCTCAGCGAGGTCGTCGAGGCGCTGGCGGAGATCGTTGACGGAAATTGGCTGATTGCTGGTGCCCCAGTAATAGCGGCCGTTTTTGTCGATGGCGATCGCCTGAAAGAGCTCCTTCTCCTGTTTCTGAGTGGGGCTCTTGCTCGTGATCGGCAACTGCATGGGCATCGTCTGCTCCTGATTGATCAGAGGCGTGGCGATCATGAAGATGATCAGCAGCGTGAACCCCAGATCGATGAGGTTGGTCACGTTGAGCTCGGAAATGGGCTGCGAGCGACGCGGTCTGCGAAAGGTTCTAGCCATGGCCATCGCGCCCTTACTTCGACTCCAGCTCAATGCGGTCGGCCAGCGAGCTCGCATAGTTTTCCAGCTCGGTGATCAACGTCTTGTTTTTTCCGAAGAGCCAGTTGTAGCCGAAGACCGACGGGATGGCCACCACGAGACCCGCGATCGTGGTCAGCAACGCCGCCGACACACCAGGTGCGAGCGTCGCGATGCTCGCCGTCTGCTGCACGGAGACGGCGCTGAAGGCCTCCATCACGCCCCACACCGTGCCGAGCAACCCGAGGAACGGGGCGCCCGAGACGATCGTCGCCAGGAAAATCATGCTCGCCTCGTAGCGCAGGATCTGGCGGGCGAGGGC